>USSR01000518.1 GCA_900557355.1 uncultured Bacteroides sp. | reverse complement strand
TTCCGTGCACCGCAGGCTTATGATGAAGATTTGCATGTGACAGCTGTAGGTGGTGAAGGCGTCCAGATTAAGTTGGCTGATAACCTCCGTGAAGAGCGTTCCAACAGTTACAGTGGTTCTGTGGACTGGAGTACACATCTCGGACACTGGCAAGCGAATATTTTGCTGGAAGGTTTTTATACTGACCTGCGCCATGTGTTCGTATTGGAAGATATCGGTAAGGATGATAACGGGGATAAAATCAAAGAACGTCGTAACGGTAGTGGTGCACGGGTATATGGTGTCAATCTGGATGCCAAATTGGCTCATGGCAAAGAAGCACAATTCCAGTTGGGATTCACCGCACAACGTAGCCGTTATATGGATGCCGAGGTCTGGACCAAAGTGGATGGTGAAGAATTAACTACCAAGCGCATGATGCGTACCCCGGATTATTATGGCTATTTCACTTTCTCTTCCGCACCATTGAAAAACTTCGATTTCTCTTTGTCAGGCATCTATACCGGAAAGATGATTGTTCCTCACTATGCTCCGGTAGATGCCCCGGAAGGTGCGTTTTGCAATATAGAAAAAGACCGTATGGAGAATACTCCCGATTTCTTTGATCTCAATCTGAAGTTAAATTACACCTTTGTTCTGCGTGATCACATCAAGTTGCAACTTAATGCCGGTGTACAGAATATTTTCAACAGCTTTCAGAAAGACCTGGATAAAGGTGAGTTCCGTGATTCCGGTTATTTTTACGGACCAACGCAGCCAAGGACATTCTTTATCGGCTTTAAAATTATGAATTAGGCTGAGGTCTAAATTTAATATTGCAAGTGTTTGCAAAATTATTGTATGGGCTTATGAATTTATTGCAAGAGCATAATTTCATAAGCCCTTTCTTGTTGAAATGTTCCCTTTTTCTTTTTTTTAGGATATTTCGGACGGTTTTCAGCGAAATATTGCTTAAGTTTGCCACGCAAATAAGAAAGGGAGATGAAAAATATAAAGAACGTAGATATTGCAACTATTCGCCGTTTTCCGGCAATGGATTTTATTGGGAATGATTTTGCCATATTCGACAATATAGGAGATATCCCTTTGTTCGGTTATCCTACACGCCTGAATGCATCCTGTCTGACACTCTGTATGAAAGGGCATTGCAAGATACGCATCAACCTGAAAGAACATGAGCTTACCGAAGGTGTTCTTGTAGTTACTTTGCCCGAACAGATTTTGCAGCAGGTAGAGCGTTCGGATGATTTCACCGGTGTTTTTATAGTTGTCTCCGGACAGTTTATAGATGATGTGCTCCCCACGGTACAGCAGTTATTTCCTCTGTTTTTTATGATTAAAGAGCAGCCCTGTGTGCGCCTCAATCCGGAACAAATGGAGGCTGTGCAGGAGTATTACTCTTTCCTCCAAAAGAAGGTAAAATTGAAAGACAATCCTTTCCGTAAAGAGATTACTCAGGGATTGATACTTTCTCTTTTCTATGAGATATATAGCATCTATCAAGGCAATGAGCCTACTGTCAGAAAAGTAAAAAGTAGGAAAGAGGATCTCTTTGAGCGTTTTGTCCGTGCAATTACAGAATCATACAAACAGGAACGCAGTGTTGCCTATTATGCCGACAAAATGTTCCTGACAGCCAAACATCTTTCTACAGCTGTAAAAGAAGTCAGTGGAAAGACTGCCGGAGAGTGGATAGACAGTCTTGTCATTCTGGAGGCAAAAGCTTTGTTGAAATCTTCCGAAATGAGCATTCAGGAAATCTCCGATGAACTGCATTTTGCCAACCAGTCTTTTTTTGGCAAATATTTCAAGCATCACACCGGAATGTCTCCGAAAGAATATCGTAAGCAATAAGCGTTAACTATTAATTATTAATTTTGCAGTGTGATAGCGCAGCCTTAATACCTAATATTTAATAATTAATATTTGAAATATACCCCCAAAAATAAGAAAACATGGAAAAAAGAGAAATTGACCTTGCTGTTTCCTGCTATGGAAAAGTGAAGGATGTGAAGTATGATGCTGTCATACTTCCCTGGGGCGCAACAGAGCCTCATAACTTACATCTTCCGTATCTCACCGATTGCATTTTGCCCCATGACATTGCTGTAGACGCCGCTACGCTGGCACTGGAACGTTCCGGTGTACGTTGTATGGTGATGCCTCCTGTTCCATTCGGCGCCCACAACCCCGGGCAGCGTGAACTTCCCTTCTGCATACATACCCGTTATGCCACCCAACAGGCTATTCTGGAAGATATTGTCGCTTCTCTTTATGCTCAGGGCATGCGTAAACTGATTATTGTCAGTGGGCATGGGGGGAATAATTTCAAAGGTATGATACGCGACCTTGCCTTTAGCTATCCGGACTTCCTGATTATTGCTACCGACTGGTTTAGCCTTGTTCCCACGAAAGGTTATTTTGAAGCTGAAATAGATGACCATGCCGGTGAACAGGAAACTTCCGTAATGATGCACTATCATCCGGAGCTGGTAAATCTGGATGAGGCAGGTGATGGGGATTCTAAGCCTTTTGCTATTTCCTCGTTGAACGAAAAGGTGGGTTGGGCACCGCGCCATTGGGATAAAGCCACAGTGGATAGCGGAGTAGGAAACCCCAAGAAAGCTACGGCCGAAAAAGGTGAACGCTATGTGAAGCCTATTATCGAAAAGCTTGCCAAGCTCTTCACGGAAGTAGGGCAGGGCGAACTTTACTAAGCGTAGCTTGTCACTTAGTTTAGTTACCTGTCGGTGTCTGCGATACCACACCTGAACGGGGCAAATGCCACACTTGGGCGACCACGAGGTGTGGCATTTGCCTTGCTGAGGTGTGGCAATTTACAGTATGCCCGAGCGTACGCGACTGAGGGTTTCGGGCGTCATCAGCAAATAAGATGCGATATGTGACAATGGTGCCCGTTTGATGACTTCCGGGTGGGTATGCATCAGCATATTGTAGCGTTCGCGTGCTGTTTCGAACCGCCAGGAGTCAGCTTTCACTTGAGATACGATGAGTGAATACTCCAGTATCTTGCGGTAGAACATATTGATTTCCCAAGAGATTTCTGTCAATCTCATGAATTTATCGTAGGGGAGGAGGTATACTGTGCAAGGTTCCAGAGCTTCTGCCATCAGGCGGGTAGGTTCTTGCTTCAATGTACTTTCTATACAGATGATGACACAGCCTTCGTAGGAAAAGTGCTCGGTGACGTCTTTACCGTTTTTGTAATAGAACTGACGCATCATGCCTTTACCCACAAATGCCATGTGGTGGCAGACTTGTCCTTCCTTGAATAGGAGTTCACCCTTTTCCAGCTCTTTGCGGATCAGAATTTCTTCTATCAGTTTTCTACCCTCAGGTGCCATACCCGGATAACGGGAATTCACAGTGGCATTAACTGTTTCTTTTAATAGTGTATCCATAATTGTTCGCTGGTATTAATAACCGTTTCCGGGCACAAAGGTAAGAAAGATTTGATTTAAATCAAACCTTCTGAAATGATTAGTGCTTAGCGACAAACCCCTTTGTTGTCCACTTCATGCTATACCAGCGTCGCACGAAGATGGCTCCCCGGATGTTTTCATCCAACAGAAAGGCAACCCACATACCACAGATGCCCCATTCCAAAGGAATGCCGAAGATGTATCCCAGTCCGACGGCAACGCTCCACTGAACCACCAGTCCGACGTAAAACGGATAGTTGACGTCGCCGGCTGCACGCAAGGCATTCGTGGCAAAAATATTGATAGGTCGTCCGATTTCAAGAATAACGTCGATGATGAGGATAGTAGTGCCCAGTCGGATGATCTCTTCGTTGGAAGTCAGCCAGTGGAAAATAGTGTTTCCAAAGACAGCAAGAACCGTGGAAAGTATGACGGTAATCATTACGGATTTCTTCATCACGTATTTTCCCATGAGGAAGGCGGCATGAGGTTTTCCCTCTCCGATGAGATGACCGATGCAGATGGCACCTCCTTGTGCCATGGCAATGCTGAAGAGGTAGGCGAACATGATAATGTTGACGCAGTAGGTACGGGTGGCCAGTGCCTCTACGCCCAGCATATTGATGAAGAAGGTAATCACTACTTGTGATGAACTGTAAGAGAGCTGTTCTCCGGCGGAAGGTAACCCTACTTTCATCAGGTTCTTTAGTTCTGTCCATGGGAATGGACGGAAATAAGCGATAGGGAAACGGTGGATATGCTTGCGGAACAGGATAATGAATAGCAGCACCATGGAAACTCCGCGGCTGAAAGCTGTGGAAATGGCAGCACCTTCTACACCAAGTTCCGGGAAGCCGAAGCGACCGAAGATAAGGGAGTAGTTACCTATGATATTAAGTATGTTGACAACGACGGTTACCAGCATTGGATAGATGGCTTTGTTGGCACTACGCAGAGAGGCGGAAAGGGTCAGAGAGATAGCTTGGAAGAAAGCGAAGGCACCCACGATGCGCATATAGTCCATACCGTCTGTCATCAGTTCGGGAGTGAGTCCCATGAGGCGTAGAATCGGTCCGGCACAAGAAAAAAGGAACAAGCTGACAGAGATGCCGATCACTATATTTACAAGAATGGATACACCGACTACTTGGACTACTTTCTTCTGCAAACGTGCACCGAGGTATTGGGAACAAAGAACGGAGGTGCCAAGATTGATAACCTCGCGTATAAGGAAAGTAAGCATGATGATCTGGTTGACCACTCCTACGGCGGCAACGCTACTGTCTGAGTGGCGGCTCAACATAATAGTATCTACAGCACCCAGCATCATGATGAGCAGGGTCTCTATAAATATAGGGGCAGCGAGTTTGGCAAGTCGCTTTTTTAAGCTTTCCTGATGTATCATTTCGTATGTGTTTGAAATCCGGTGATGAAAAATCGCGCAAAGGTACGGAATGGGAAGAGAAAAGAGATTGATATAGGTCAAATATTAGTTCTTCGGGGTATATCCTGATACAGTCTCATCAATACCTAATAAATTATTTTTTTAGTCTTTGCTTTTGACTTTTAGTAGATTACACCTTTTCCTGAAAAAAGTCAGAAAAAAATATAATGGAAAGATTTGCATAGTCCAAAAGTTTACCATACATTTGCACCGCATTTGAGAAACAATGCAGGTTTAAGGAAGTGTGGGTGAGTGGCTGAAACCACCAGTTTGCTAAACTGACGTACGGGTAACTGA
>USSR01000517.1 GCA_900557355.1 uncultured Bacteroides sp. | reverse complement strand
TAAACCCCGAAAGTTTTTTGTCCAACTTTCGGGGGGCACTTCAAAATGCTGGCACAACCTCTTCTGTTTAAATGCTTATTACTTACTAACCACTGATCATTTTTTCCCTTCTTTGTATTCCGAAGGTGTCATCCCCATCTGCTTCTTGAAGCATTTGCTGAAATACTTGGGATCGTTGAATCCCGTCATATACGCTACTTGTGAGAAGTTGTATTCTCCACTATCTATCAACTGTACGGCACGTTTGATTCGGATTTCCCGTATGAAGTCCACTGGTGACAAGCCGATGATAGATTTCAACTTTTGATAGAAAACGGTACGTCCCATATTCAGTTTCTGTGCAAACTCTTCGATGGTCAGGTCGGAATTATCCATTTCTTTTTCCATAACTTCCATTACCTGCTGCATGAACTGTTCATCGAATGGAGTGATCTGCGGCTGTGATGGGGATATATCGATAGACGGTGCAGTGGGATTTTCCTGTTTTTCAGACCATTGTTTCCAGAGAATATCCTGTAACTGCTTGCGCTGGTGTAGCAACGATTTGATACGTGCTTTCAGATAAGTAGCACTGAAAGGCTTGGTGATATAATCGTCGATACCCTGCTCCAATCCGGAGATACGGTCATCCAATGATGATTTGGCGGATAAGAGGATGATGGGGATATGACAAATCTCCCGATTCTCTTTAATGTTTTTCACCATATCCAGACCATCCATTACAGGCATCATGATGTCGCTGATAATAAGATCAGGAACATGTTCCTGTGCATGTTCTAAACCTTCTTGACCGTTAGTTGCTTCGATGACTTTGTAGTTTTCCGAAAGAATAGTATGCAAGAAGCTCCGAAGCTCCGTATTGTCTTCCACGATCAGAATAGAAATCGGATCAACTTTGTCGGTATCCATAGGCATATCCTGAGATACCTCGTCTATTTCATTGTCGGTTTCTGTAGAAGCTCCGTCATTCAGAATGAATTCAGTGTTTTTATGAGTTTCATATATTTTCTGTCCCATTGGCAGGGTGACAATAAATTCACTACCCACTTCGGGCTGGCTTTTTACTTCAATACTACCACAATGCACCTCTATTAATTCTTTTACGAGTGACAAGCCGATACCGGAGGAAGGTTGTAATATATTGTATTTCACTAAAGTCTCAAAGCGTTGGAAAAGCGTTTGTTGCTTCTTAGGGTCAATACCGATTCCCTCATCAGCTACGGATACAATCAGCTTGTCTCCCTCCACATTGGCATGAACAGTAATAGATTTGTTGGCAGGCGTATATTTGAAAGCGTTGGACAATAGGTTGAAAATTATCTTCTCGAATTTATCCTGATCAATCCAAGCGGATATTATCTCTTGGTTTGTCTGTAATTGATAGTTTATATTCTTTTCTTCAGCAATAAGACGGAAATTATCCATTACCTTTTCCAGCAAGACAAGCACATTGGTCTTTTCCAACAGTACTTTCATCTTTTTATTCTCTATTTTACGGAAATCCAGAATCTGGTTTACTAAGTGGAGCATACGTTCCGTATTTTTGTGTACCAATGTCAGGTGTTTACGTGCATTGGCCGATAGAGTCGTTTCATGTTCTAATACTTCGGTTACCGGACTGGCTATCAGTGTTAGCGGGGTGCGTAACTCGTGAGATATGTCAGTGAAGAAACGTAGTTTGATGTTTGCCAGTTGTTGTTCCAGATTGATCCGGTGGCGCAGACGGTATATATAGAGAATGATATAAACGATCGTTGCAGTCGATACTATGAATAAAAAGGTATAAAGTATCCATGCCCAATAGGTCTCCCAGAATGTAGGGAGTACTATAATAGGAAGAACACGTGTACCGCTTTCCATCCATACTCCATCGCTATTGGTGGACCGTATCTGCAGTTCATAATTTCCGGGAGGAAGGTTGATATAACTGGCAGACCGACTGTTGTCTACTTCATTCCAGTTTTCTTCCAGACCTTTCAGACGATAAGCGTAACTGATGGATTGCGGATCAATGTAATCCAGCGCAGCAAACTGGAAGGTTACATTTCGTTCGGAAGGTTTCAGCTTTAATTCTTTCAGATCATCAATATCCAGATCCTGGGAAGCTCCTTGTATCTTGAGTCCAGTGAATACGATAGGAGGAACATAACTACTTTTTTGAAGCTGCTCAGGGAATATCCTCAGAATGCCGATATCTGTTCCCAGTAATAGCTGGTGATGTTGGCTCTGCACCGGAGCGGCTTCGGTGAAGTATAGATCTTGTTGCAGATATTTCTTGTCGTAATGTTCAAAGGTCTCTTTGTCCGGATGAAAACATGCCAGTGCATTTTCTGCTATTGCCCAGAGATTCCCTTTATTATCTTCTATCATAGATTCCACAAGGTCTGAGGGAAGGCCGTTTTGGGTAGTGTATGTTTTAAATTCTATTTCGTTGCTTAGCAGGTTCTCGGATAATATTTTATTGAGACCTCCGGTAAATGATAGGACATAGGTATCTTTCCGGCTGTCGGTATAAATGTAGATGACATCGTTGCTGCAAAGGCTGGATACTTTATCAGGGATACGTATGTTCCGGTAGAATTCAATTTGTTCCGGTTGTGTAAATTCACTGGAGAAGGTGAGTAAACCCTCTGTTGTTCCCACCAATAATACTTGGTTTGCTTCAGTGATGTACCGGACTTTGGCAAAGCGATCTTTCGAATATCCCGTTAATTTATTGCCGCTATGCAGAAAGCGTATGTTTCCTTCCTGCGTTTCTTCAATCAGGTTCAATCCGCCCCCGTAACATCCTACCCATATACGGTTTTTGCTATCCTGAAAGATGGTATAAATACTGTTGTAGCTTAAACTGTACGGATCGTCCTTTTGATGGGTGAACTGGCGTATTTTGAAACGGTTTTCTCCTGTTCTTTCCAGACGGAAAAGTCCGTCCTGTTTGCTACCCATCCAGATGATACCTTCTTCGTCTTCCATGAAACAATAAATATTCTTGGTAAACGACACAGGATTAGGACTGATAGTTCCTTCCGGAGTCAGATACCCCTTCAGGCTACCGTCCGTCCGATATATCCTGACAGAGCCTTTTTTGGTAGATGTCCAGAGATTCTTTTCCTTATCTATAAGAAAAGCACGGGTCTCGAAGCCGGTGTCAATGGATTGCAGGTGGCAGGCGTGCGGGAAGAAAGATATCTTGGTAACATCCCAGGTATTGCAGAACCATAGGTTGCCCTGGCGGTCCAGGAAGTAGTTTAGAATGTTGGGATTATACTTCGAATTTGGATTGTCGTAATCTGTATAATAGGGTTTCAACTGGCGGTTTTTCCGGTCGTAGTAACAGAAACCACCCTGATGGGGGACCATCCACAAGGTTCCCTGTGAATCTTCGAAAATGAAATCACGGTTTACACGTTCGGCATTCGGCAGATCCTCCTTGGGAGTGATGTAGTGTTGCTTATCTTCTGTGACCAAGTTATACCTTACTACTCCCGGGGTATCGCCAAACATCCATAATTCTCCGTGATGATCTTTGAATACGGATAATACTTTGGGAGAAGGTTTGGTTGAAGTACGAGGATCGATAAGTCTGTATCTGCCTTCTCCGGCAAAAAAGATATATAAACCTTCATCTGTACAAAGCCCAATACTATCTTTGCCGAGATTCTGCATGGAATTAATGGTATTAGAAGAGAGGAAAGGTGCTTCATTGAACTGTAATTGCTGTGTCTGGGGATTATATATCACCAATTGATTATCATTGGATACCAGATATATCTTACCATTATTTTCTTTAATGCTCTTGAACGGTATATCCGATTCAATATTCTTTTTGCCGATGATGGATATTCCTTTATCAGTTAGGATCCACTCATCTCCTTCACTGTCCTGATGTACAGTGATAATGTGACTCCCTTTCAGATTCTTCTGTTCCGGACTGTAAAGAGTGATACCTTCTCCTTCTTTACAACTCAGTTCGTCGATTCGGAATGCTTCCTGTTCGCACAGAATCCAGCTGATCCCCTTTGGTAGAGCATAAATGGTACGTACGGCATACGTTTGTTTGTTCTGATTTTCGTAAGGACGCAGAACATCTATAAACTTCTCGCTACGTGTATCGAACAGATAAACGCGGAGATCATAAGTCTGACACCAGATGTCACAAGTCTGAGTCTGAGTGATGGAAGATAGGCGGTTGCTCGTCAGGTTGGAGCCGTCTCCTGGAAATGCTTTGTAATTTTTGAAGGTATACCCGTCGAATTTATTCAGACCATTCCAGGTTGAGAACCAGATAAGCCCTTTTGAATCTTGTACGATGTTCGTTACCGTTCGCTGTGCTAATCCATTGTAAGCAGAGAAATGTTGTATCTGGCACACAGGTTGGGCAGCAGCTTTACAGGTAATGAAGAGTATAAATAGCAGTAAATAAATAGTTTGTGATAGAATGTACTTTCTCATTGTATGACTGATTGAGTTTTCTTATGCAAATATACAACAAAAACTACTCTCTTCCTTAATATTCTTTAATTCCCCGGAAAATCTTCTTAGATTGCTTGTTTATATACTTGATAATTCGATATATTTGTGATATCAAAATGATATCAATTAAATCTATAAAGTATGGAAACAAAAGAAAAGGATTTCAACGGTTTTAAGATGAACGGCTTCTTAAGCTTATTTATTCATCTTATTGTATTGCCAGCACTTATCTACTTTGGTTTTATTACCTGTGTTCCGACGGCAGTTGTGGCCGGTATTCTCTGTCTTGTATGGCTGGTTATGTTTGCCGGCTATATGCAATTGGAACCGAACGAAGCCCGGGCTATGGTTTTCTTCGGTAAATACAAGGGAACGTTTAAGGAAACAGGATTTTTCTGGGTGAATCCATTTCTGGATAAGAAGAAACTTTCTCTCCGTGCCCGTAATCTGGATGTGGAACCTATCAAAGTAAATGATAAGATTGGCAATCCTATTCTCATCGGTTTGGTATTGGTATGGAAACTCAAAGATACCTATAAGGCTATGTTTGAGATTGACTCACAGACGATGGCATCTTCAGGTCATACGTCGGGGAATGCTAACCAGATTACTATAGGTAATGCGGTTGCCAGTAGGATGAACGCTTTTGAGAACTTTGTGAAGATACAGAGCGATGCAGCTCTGCGCCAGGTGGCCGGACAATATGCTTATGATGA
>USSR01000516.1 GCA_900557355.1 uncultured Bacteroides sp. | reverse complement strand
GCGTGGTATCGTAGCCAACAACTCCATCCGCATTGCGGGTGATGACTTGACTGCTGATATTCAGGAGTATATGAGCCGTCAACACAATGTGAAGGTCAGCGAGCGTATGGCCGAGCGTATTAAAATCAATGTAGGTGCTGCCTTGACCGAACTGGGTGAGGATGCTCCGGAAGATTATATCGTTCATGGTCCGAACCGTATCACGGCTCTGCCTATGGAAGTGCCTGTATGCTATCAGGAAGTAGCGCACTGTCTGGAGAAATCAATTTCAAAGATTGAAACAGCTATCTTGAATGCATTGGAAAATACACCTCCCGAATTGTATGCCGATATCGTGCACAACGGTATTTATCTGGCAGGTGGTGGTGCATTGCTCCGTGGACTCGATAAGCGTTTGACTGATAAGATAAACATTCCGTTCCACATTGCCGAAGATCCCCTGCACGCTGTTGCCAAAGGTACGGGTGTGGCGCTGAAGAATGTGGATCGTTTCTCATTCTTGATGCGGTAATAAAGGCATATGCGAAATTTACTGAACTTTCTTATTAAATACAACTACTGGTTCCTCTTTCTACTGTTAGAGGCAGCCAGTTTTGTTTTATTGTTCCGCTTCAATTACTATCAGCAGAGTGTGTTTTTCACATCGGCCAATAGTGTGGCGGGGAAAGTTTACGATGTTTCGGGAACTATAACTTCTTATTTCCATCTGAAATCTGTCAATGAGGACTTGCTCGACCGTAATATGTGGCTGGAGCAACGAGTGGCATTCCTGGAGAAAACATTGAATAATAAAGGAATGGACTCTGTGCGGCTCTATAGTCTGGAACGGCTTGAACCGGAAGAATACCAAATATTCAAGGCGAATGTCATCAAAAACAGTTTGAACCGGGTGGATAACTATATTACACTTGATGAAGGCTCGTCTGCAGGTATCCGTCCGGAAATGGGCGTGGTGGATGCTAATGGAGTAGTGGGCATTGTCTATAAAACTTCTCCGCATTACTCTACCGTTATTCCGTTGCTGAACAGTAAATCGAGCATCAGTTGTAAGATTGTAGGCAGCGAGTATTTTGGCTATTTGAAGTGGGAATATGGAGATTCTCGCTTTGCATATCTGAAGGATTTACCTCGCCATGCAGAGTTCAACTTGGGTGATACGGTGGTGACAAGCGGCTATTCCACAGTATTTCCGGCAGGAGTCATGGTGGGAACGGTGGATGATATGTCCGATTCTCACGACGGTCTCTCTTATCTGTTGAAGATAAAACTGGCTACGGATTTCGGTAAGGTGAGCAATGTGCGGGTAATTGCCCGTACCGGACAAGAGGAGCAGAAAGCGCTGGAGAAGGAAGAGGAGAAGTGATGGAGTGATAAGGTGGTAGAGTGATAGGAGTGATAATCTAATTTAATATAGTAACCCCAATTGTCAATTATCAATTGTCAATTGTCAATTAAGAAAACGTTGGTTCTCAATTATCTGCATAAAATAGGTTGGTTTGTCGGTTTGGTACTATTGCAGGTACTGATACTGAATAATGTGCATATTGCCGGATATGCCACTCCTTTTCTATATATCTATCTCATACTGAAATTCGAGTCGGAAACGCCGCGGAATGCTTTGATGCTGTGGGCGTTTTTCCTGGGATTGACGGTGGATATCTTCTCGGATACACCGGGTATGAATGCTGCGGCTACGGTGGCTCTGGCTTTCTTACGCCCTACTTTCCTGCGTCTGTTTGTACCGCGGGATACGCTTGAAAATATAGTTCCTTCGGTTAAGTCGATGGGGATTGTTCCTTTCCTGAAGTATTTGATTGTTAGCGTTTTTATTCATCATGCAATATTACTTACCATAGAGTTCTTTTCGTTCGCCCATATCGGAACGTTGCTGCTGAGAATTGTGGCAAGTGCGTTGCTGACTGTAACCTGTATCATGGCTATAGAAGGAGTGAAGAAGAAGTAAGATGGCAAAAGATTATACACTCGAAAAGCGGAAATTAGTGATAGGTGGGGTAGCAATTGTGATTGTTATCATTTATATCATGCGTCTTTTTGTGTTGCAGATCATGACTGATACTTACAAGAAGAACGCAGATAGTAACGCTTTCCTCAATAAAATCCAGTATCCTTCGCGCGGTGCGATTTATGACCGCAATGGAAAGTTGCTGGTGTTCAATCAACCTGCGTATGATATCACATTCGTACCGCGAGAGGTGACAGAACTGGATACTCTCGATTTTTGCCGTACACTGAATATTACGAAAGAGCAGTTGCTGAAGCGAATGAAAGATGTGAAGAACCGCTGGATGAATCCCGGTTATTCCAGATATACGCATCAGGTATTTATGACGCAGCTCTCAGCGGAAGAGTGTGGTGTGTTTCAGGAAAAGCTTTTCAAATTTCCGGGTTTTTATATTCAGAGGCGTACTATCCGGCAATATACCTATAATGCTGCCGGGCATGCTTTGGGGGATATCGGTGAAGTTTCAATGAGAGATATTGAGGCTGATGATTATTACATCCGTGGTGATTATGTAGGTAAGCAAGGTATAGAGAAGTCATACGAGAAATACCTGCGTGGTGAAAAGGGGGTAGAGGTTTTGCTTCGTGATGCGCACGGGCGTATTCAGGGGCATTATATGGATGGTAAACTGGATAGGCCGTCGGTACCGGGCAAGAACCTGAAATTGGGATTGGATATTGATTTGCAGATGTTGGGTGAGCGTTTGATGAAGAATAAAATCGGTGCTATTGTGGCTATTGAGCCGGAAACGGGGGAGATTTTATGTCTGGTATCGGCACCTAATTTTGATCCGCATCTGATGATCGGACGTCAGCGTGGGAAAAACCATAATATGTTGCAGAAAGATAAACAGAAGCCGTTGTTGAACCGTGCGATTATGGGTGTTTATCCTCCGGGATCTACTTTCAAAACAGCCCAGGCGCTGACATTCTTACAAGAAGGTATCATACAGCCGTCCACATCGTTTCCCTGTTCTCATGGATTTATTTATGGAGGCCTGCGTGTGGGATGTCACGGACATGGATCTCCACTTCCGTTGATACCGGCAATTGCCACTTCGTGTAATGCTTATTTCTGTTGGGGGCTTTATCGCATGTTTGGTGATAAGAAATACGGTTCGCCGCAGAATGCACTTACTGTATGGAAAGATCACATGGTTTCTCAAGGATTTGGTTATAAGCTGGGAACGGATTTGCCGGGTGAGAAACGCGGATTTATTCCAAATGCAGGTGTTTATGATAAGGCCTATCGTGGATCATGGAATGGATTGACGGTAATCAGTATTTCTATCGGTCAGGGTGAAGTTCTAAGTACACCTTTGCAAATGGCAAACTTGGCGGCTACCATTGCCAATCGTGGTTATTTTATAACTCCGCATATCGTGAAGGATATTCAGGATGCAGAATTGGATAGTACCTACCGGGAACGTCGTTACACTTCTATTGACCGCTCTTATTATGAAGAAATTGTAGAAGGTATGCGGGCTGCTGTTACGGGAGTTACCGGAAGTGCTACTTGCCGTATAGCCGGGGCGATCCTGCCGGGGGTAGAAGTCTGTGGGAAGACGGGTACGGCACAGAATCGCGGACATGACCACTCTGCATTTATAGGTTTTGCCCCAATGGACAAGCCGAAGATCGCTATTGCTGTTTATGTGGAGAATGGTGGTTGGGGGGCAACCTACGGAGTACCTTATGGTGCTTTAATGATGGAACAGTATTTGAATGGAAAACTTTCGCCTGCCAGTGAGGAAAGAGCGGAAGAAATGAGTAATCGTGTGATAATGTATGGTGACGAGGAGAGATAGTATATGGAAATCACTGGATTGGGTAACAATCTGTGTTTACTTGATTCTGATTGCATTCGGTTGGTTCAGCGTTTGCGGGGCAAGCTATGATTATGGTGACCGCGACTTCTGGGATTTCTCCACTCGTGCAGGCAAACAATTGGTTTGGATCATCTGCTCTTTCGGATTAGGGTTTGTGCTGTTGATGCTTGAAGATGATATTTATGATATGTTTGCCTATCTGATTTATATAGCACTTGCCATATTACTTGTGGTTACTATCTTTATAGCTCCTGATACGAAGGGATCGAGGTCGTGGCTGGTTATGGGGCCAGTAAGTTTGCAGCCGGCGGAGTTTGCCAAGTTTGCTACGGCACTGGCGTTGGCCAAGTATATGAATTCCTATTCGTTCACCATGAAGAACTGGAAGAATATCTGGATGATGGTTTTTCTTATTCTGTTCCCGATGATGCTTATTATCTTGCAGCGAGAGACTGGATCCGCATTGGTATATACTGCTTTCTTTTTGGTTCTGTATCGGGAGGGGATGCCGGGTGTGGTTCTGTTTTCCGGGTTGTGTGCAGTAGTTTACTTTGTGGTAGGCGTTCGTTTTGATCAGGTGTTTATTGCCGATACGCCGACGCCGATAGGAGAGTTTGCCGTACTCTCGATGGTCTTGCTGTCTGCAGCAGGAATGGTATGGGTTTATAAAAAGAAATGGGAACCGGTACGTAATGTATTGTTAGTTACCATTGGAGTGTTGTTAATCGCTTATTTTATATCGGAATATGTGACTCCGTTTAATTTGGTTTGGGTGCAATGGGGACTGTGTGTGCTGGTAGTTGGGTATCTTATTTTCCTTTCGTTAAGTGAACGTCATCTTAGTTATTTTCTGATAGGTATGTTTGCTATCGGTTCTATCGGTTTCTTATATTCCAGTGATTACTTCTTTAATAAAGTATTGGAGCCTCACCAGCAGATACGTATCAAGGTGGTATTAGGTATGGAAGAAGATTTGGCTGGTGCCGGATACAATGTCAACCAGTCGAAGATAGCTATCGGTTCCGGTGGTTTGACAGGGAAAGGATTCCTGAACGGTACTCAGACTAAGCTGAAATATGTACCCGAACAAGATACAGATTTCATTTTCTGTACGGTAGGTGAAGAAGAAGGATTTATAGGTTCTACTGCCGTGCTACTCTTATTCCTTATATTAATACTCCGTCTGATTGCTGTGGCGGAGCGGCAACCGTCTACTTTTGGTCGAGTCTATGGGTACTCGGTCGTTAGTATATTCCTGTTCCACTTATTTATTAATGTAGGTATGGTGTTGGGATTGACACCTGTGATTGGTATTCCGTTGCCATTCTTTAGTTATGGCGGTTTTTCAA
>USSR01000515.1 GCA_900557355.1 uncultured Bacteroides sp. | reverse complement strand
GGGATTTCAAAAAAGATATAAGGCATAGCCGTCACCACCGACATCCAGAATGCGGTGGACATATGAACAAAGAACGGAGCCGCCAGATTTATATTGATCAGTTTGACATGAAACTGCTGCGTAAAGAATTCATCGTTAAGATTGAATGTTTTTCCGACATATCGCAGCACGTCGTAAAAGATGAAATCATTGTGGCAGGGGGCCAACACCACATTATCAAATAGCCACGGCATTGCAATAAAATAACCGACTGCAAATACAAACCACACGCCGAGAACGCGAAACAGTACCCGACGCAGTTCGTCCAAATGATCCCAAAAGGTTAGTTCTTTATCTGCCATACTAGTGAAATAGTTACAAGCCACGAACTACAAGCTACAAGTACCTTCGGCATGATAGCGCAGGTATTTGTGGCTCGTAGCTTGTAACCCGTAGCTTATTATTTTTTAGAAGCCGGCTCTTCTATATCCTCCTTCGCCTTATTTATTTCTTCTTTCGCCTCATTCACACCGTCCTTGAAGCTCTTCACGCCTTTACCTAATCCCTTCATCAATTCAGGTATCTTCTTACCACCAAACAACAACAGGATAAGCAAAGCAATAATGACCCATTCGGAACCGCTGGGCAGAAAGCCTAATAAAAGTAAGTTTGTCATATTCATAGTTTTTTAAATTTGTTGCAAATATAATAGTTTCACTACAGATTACACACTTTTACACGGATTAAAACGAAAAGAATAAGGGTAAAACCGAATATCAGTCCTGATAGTAAACCCTCTTCACCCGTGTAGAAACGCTTGTCAATACTTCGTAAGGAATGGTTTCAAGTACATCGGAAAGCACCGTAATGGGCAGATGATCGCCAAATATCTCTACGGTATCCCCCTCTTTACATTCAATATCCGTAACGTCTATCATGCAGACATCCATGCAGATATTACCGACATAAGGTGCACGTTGCCCATTCACCAAACAATATGCATGACCATTGCCTAAGTGACGATTTAGTCCGTCGGCATATCCGATAGGCAGTGCAGCAATACGTGAATCACGTTTCAGATGCCCTTTGCGACTATATCCAACCGTATCTTCTTCGGGTACCTCCCGTATTTGCAGGATGGTAGTTTTCAGTGTACTTACATTATTTATAATAGTATTATCGATCGGACTGATACCATACAAACCGATGCCCAAACGTACCATATCGAACTGTGCTCCGGGGAAACGCTCAATACCTGCCGAGTTGCAGATGTGACGGAGTATCTTATGCGGAAATGCTGCTTGCAACTGCATAGAGGCTGCTTCAAACATTTCTATCTGTCCACGCGTAAACGCATCAAACTGAGATGCATCACTGCCTACAAGGTGAGAGAATACAGACCGTGCAATGACAGCATTCTGGCTCTTCAACCGTTCTATAAGTCGTGGCATATCCTCGGGAGCAAAGCCCAGACGGTGCATACCCGTATCCAGTTTTATATGAATAGGGAAGTTGGTGATGCCTTCTTTTTCTGCCTCCTTAATCAGTGCATCCAGCAAATGGAAGCTGTACACTTCCGGCTCCAGCTTATAATCGAACATAGTCTTGAATGCCGTCATCTCCGGATTCATAATGATAATGCTCGCCGTAATGCCTGCTTTGCGCAGTTCGGAACCTTCGTCGGCCACAGCCACAGCCAGATAGTCGACATGATGTTCCTGTAGTGTCTTGGCAATCTCATACGAGCCTGCACCATACGCAGACGCTTTCACCATGCAGACCATCTTGGTTTCCGGCTTCAGTTTACTACGATAATAATTCAGGTTGGCTATCATGGCTCCGAGATTCACTTCAAGAATCGTTTCGTGTACCTTCTTCTCCAGTTCTTCCGTCAAAGCATCAAAGCCAAACTGACGGGCACCTTTTATCAATATAATTTCATTTTCCAACCGTAGCTCACCACGGGAAATAGCACGCAACAATGCTTCCGTATTAGGATAGAAAGCCTTTTCAATATCAAACCGTGCAGCACACGAAGCAATCTCATTTCCAACACCGATGATGCGCTCAATACCACGACTGTTGATCAACTGCGATACCTTCCGGTAAAGCGTCGGTGCATTCTGGCCCGTTTCCAGTATATCAGAAAGAATGAGTGTACGCTTCAACCCATTGCTTTGCGAGCGACGGTAGAGGAAATCAAGCGCAATGTCCAATGAAGCGAGATCACTGTTATAACTATCATTAATCAATAAGCAACCGTTTTTGCCCTCCTTCACTTCCAAACGCATAGCCACCGGTTCCAGTGTCGTCATGCGCTCCGTAATTTTTTCAGCAGGAAGCATTAGGTAAAGACAGGCAGCCAGGCAGTTCAGCGAATTCTCAATAGAAGCATCGTCAATAAAAGGCAGCATAAAAGTATTATCCATTTCCAGATAACGGTAAGAGATGACGGTACAATCCTCCTTCTTCTCCACCTTACTTATAAACAGAGGACGCTCCATATCTTTCCGGCTCCATGCTATTTCACGGGCACTGAGCATGGACTTGGCCACGCAATTGCTGATAAACTCATCATCGCCGTTATAAATCACCACATCGCAGTTCTTAAACAGAGTCAGCTTCTCCATGCATTTCTCTTGCAGAGAAAAGAAGTTTTCCTGATGAGCACCACCAATATTAGTCAGTATGCCAATGGTTGGCTTGATAATATTCTGTAAGGCACGCATTTCTCCCATCTCAGAAATACCAGCCTCGAAAATAGCAAGCTCAGACTGTTCGTTCATCTGCCAGACAGACAGAGGCACCCCGATCTGAGAATTATAACTGCGAGGCGAACGGACAATTACCCGTTCGGGACTAAGCAACTGATGAAGCCACTCTTTCACAATAGTCTTTCCATTACTGCCTGTAATGCCAATCACAGGAATCTGGAATTGCTCACGATGTTGCTCCGCCAATTTCTGCAAAGCTTTCAACGGATTGGCAACCACTAAAAAATTGACAGTTGACAATTGACAATTGACAATGGGCTGCGCGCTATCACGCTGCATAGAATTGTCAATTGTCAATTGCCCATTTTCAATTGCTTTGTAGGTTTCTTTGCTAACCACAAAGTTACGGACGCCACGTGAATATAAATCAGGGATATAGCGGGCACCATCATTGCGTTTGGTAGTTAAGGCAAAGAACAAAGTTTCTTCGGGGAAACTCAAGGAACGGCTATCGGTAAGTAACCAGTCTATAGTTGCCGGCGTGTCCCCCACACGTCGTGCACCAATGCGTTCGGCTACTGTTTCAATCGTATATGACATATTTCTTTCTCGTTTTGGAAATCTAAGTACGGGTATTTTTGGTTAAGTCGATCTATTTTTAACACAATTTGTCCTAAAAAACGCTTATACTCCTCTGACTCCGGATGAAAGGGCTTATGAGATAGCGCTTTATTGATATTTTCACTTTCCTGCATAATCTCTAACGCATCTTCCGAGAAGCAAGTCTGCACAAACTTCTCCCATACATAGCGTACCGCCTGGGGGGACGGATGCACCATATCGTCAGCATAAAAACGATAGTCGCGAAGCTCGTCAAGCAAGAGTTCATAAGCCGGAAAATAAGAGACATGTTCGGGAAAAGAAGCCTGCAACTGGTCGATGGCAAGCAAAAGCGTAGCTTTACTCAATTGATTGGCATGCATTCCATCGCGTATGTGTCGTATAGGACTAACGGTAAGAATCACTTTCAGCTTCGGGTTCCGGGCAATCAAACCGGAGAAAAGGGAAATATAGTCGGATACAATCTCCTGCACACTGAGTCTGCGACGAATAAAGACAGATTCCGGTTGCTTGTGGCAGTTTGCAACCACATGCCCCGTAATCTTCTGTTCGTACACCCAGGATGTACCAAAAGTCAACATCAGACAATCCAGTTGATGAATGCATTCGTGTGCTGCCAGCAAACGGGCATTAATGCGCTGCAAAGTTTCCTCCATTGAAGGTGAAGAAAAATCTCCATGATGCATGGGGCTGTGCCAGCATTCGCGGAAAAAAAACAAATCTTCTTCCTTATATGCCTTACCTGCCACCACCTCACGCAAGGCAGCCGAAATGGACAAGGGATTATAAAGAACCCCAAATGGATTTATATCCGGATGGAATTTAGCATCCACGAGTAAGCTCCCCATGTTGGTAGCAAAACAAGACCCCATCAACAGGAGGTTATCTGCCTGTACAAGAGGTGGCAAACCGGAAGGCAACCCAACGGGAGTAAAGAAATCCATAGATTATGAAAATTAGTATTTTACATCATCATATTCTTCCGGATCGAAAACTTCACAATTGCCATTGCCTGGATAGCTGCAAACGGCACATCCATCGGTTCATGATGCGGATTATAGCTCACCAGCTTAATGCAACCGTCTATTTCCGAACGGTTCACATACTTCACTGCCAAATATTCATCTCCATCAATATTGAATGAAACCAAGTACATCTCACCATAAATGACATTGCTAAAGCTACTGATTTCTTTAAAGCCTACGATATCTCCTGATTTCAGAATGGGATACATACTATCTCCACTGATATAGAGGGCGCCATCACACAAGGGAATGCTGGGAATCTGTATCTTACCTACTACATATTGATGTTTGTTAGCAAGCAGTGTTTTTAGATTGGCGGCAGCAGTGATATCATAAAGTGCTACACTACGGTCACCCACCGGATCGGGAGTTTTGGGATTGTGGACGATCTCTACTTCTCCCCTCGCGTACTCGCTATTGCATAATTTTGCCTGATATACAGGACTTCCTTTTCCCAACAATAACCAGTTGTAGTCTACGTCTTTCATTTTGCTCAGCAGCAACGGAAAGTCAGTACTGTTACGCGCAATCCAGTTACTAAGTGTGGAACGCGAAACGCCCAGGTAAGCGGCCAGATCAGCATCAGTCTTAAAGTTCAGTACACGCTTGGCGCGCTTCACTATGTCCGCTACACTAAATAAGGAATTTTTTTCTTTCTCCATTTGATTTGTGCTAATTAAGTTCCAATGCATTTCTTGTTCGTAGATGCACACTTCTGCATTTCGTAAAATGCTAAAGCTAAGGCTGATTGTTTTCTATACGAAAACCAAGCAATGCATTGCAGCAACAAAAGTAATCAAATTGTTTTAAGGGGACAAACAAAAGCAAGGATAACTCATCCGCCAATCAAAGAATTATGGGTA
>USSR01000514.1 GCA_900557355.1 uncultured Bacteroides sp. | reverse complement strand
TCGTCGCGGATACTCACCTGAGTCTATCCACAAATTTATTGATAAAATAGGATATACCACATACGATGCACTTAATGAATTCGCTCTACTGGAAAGTGCCGTACGCGAAGACCTTAATACCCGTGCTACGCGTATCTCAGCGGTAGTGAATCCGGTGAAACTGGTTATCACCAACTATCCGAAAGGAAAAGTGGAAGAACTGGAGGCAATCAATAATCCGGAAAAACCGGAAGAAGGCAGCCATTTCATTGAGTTCAGCCGCGAACTGTGGATGGAACGCGAAGACTTCATGGAAGATGCTCCGAAGAAATACTTCCGTATGACTCCGGGCCAGGAAGTACGCTTAAAGAGTGCTTATATCGTGAAATGTACCGGTTGCAAAAAAAATGAAGCCGGAGAAGTAGTTGAAGTATATTGTGAATATGATCCGAACACCAAGAGCGGTATGCCCGAAGCAAACCGTAAGGTGAAAGGTACCCTGCACTGGGTAAGTTGTGATCATTGCCTTGAAGCAGAAGTACGCCTCTACGACCGCCTTTGGAAAGTGGAAAATCCACGTGACGAACTGGCTGCTATCCGCGAAGCTAAAAACTGTGATGCACTGGAAGCGATGAAAGACATCATCAATCCGGACTCACTGAATATATTGCCTCATTGCTACATTGAAAAATACGCCGCCGGCATGAAACCGCTTACTTATTTGCAGTTCCAGCGCATCGGATATTTCAACGTAGATCCAGACTCCACACCTGAGAAAATGGTATTCAACCGCACTGTAGGCTTGAAAGATACCTGGGGCAAAATAAATAAATAAAAATAGGATTATAGGAGTAAACAATTAATGAGCAATAAAAACCTGCTGTCCGGCAGGGATAAAGAGTTACAGGAACTTGCCGAACAATATGAAGCGGCAATGGCCGAAAACAAACCGTTCTATCAGGATGCAGATGAGTTAGCTGATCTTGCCGACTGGTATGGTACAAAGAAAAGATATGATAAGGCTTTTGAGATTGCAGAATATGGATTAAAGCTGCATCCCGATAGCACTGAACTTATGATTGAATACGCTTACCTGCATCTGGATAACGGAAAGAAAGCGAAAGCACGTGAAATCATTGAAAATCTTCCCGATACTTATTCGCCGGAAGCAAAAGTGGTGCGTGCCCATTTGCTATTGAGTGAAGGTAAACTGGATGATGCCGAACAGTTACTCGACACGATTGAAGATAAAGCTGATCTGGCAAATGTGGTAGATGTATCCTATATGTATCTTGACATGGGGTATCCGGATAAAGCCTTGGCATGGCTTGATCCGGTAAAGGAAGAATATTCTGATGAAGAAGCCTATATTGCCGTGGTTGCAGACTGCCTTTATGGCAAAGGCATGACCGAGGAAGCAATTCCTTTGTATAACCGCCTCATAGACATGAATCCATATTCGGCTCCTTACTGGTTCGGATTGGCAAGATGCCACTTCGAAGAGATGAACTTCAACCAAGCTATTGATGCTTGCGATTATGCATTGGTGGGTGACGATGAATTTGCAGACGCCTATGTAATGAAAGGGCATTGCTTCTACCAATTAGGTAACGAAGATGCTGCTCTGGAGTATTATCAGAAAGCGGAGGAGCTTCATGGACTTGCTCCCGAATTTATCTATACATACATTGGATTATGCAAGGTATCCAAAGGAGAATGGAAGGAAGGCTATGAAAACCTGGAAAAAGCAATTCTGGAAAATGAAACAGATGAAATTGCTTCTCCAATACTGCCCAGCTTATATGCCAATGCAGGGCTTTGCCTCTCCAAGATGGGGAAGAAACGTAAAGCACACCAATATTGTAAAAAAGCACATAAACTGTCACCGGAAGAGCCGGAATCTCTTCTGATAGAGGGTCGCATATACATTGAAGAAGGGGACTACGACAAAGGAATAAAGCAGTGGGCAAAGGCCTTGAATTGCTCCCCTACTGCCGACACTTGGAATGAAATAGGTATGCATAGCATGGAAATCGGTTATCTGGATTATGCCAAGATAGCTTTTGAACGTGTCTGCGAATTGGAACCGGACTTTGATGGTATCAACGAGAAGTTGACGGTACTCTACATGACACTGCATGATAAAGAGAACTTCATAAAGTATAATCAGAAATGCCCCCGCCCATTCGATTTAAAAGAATTGGAGAAGATGCAGATGCTTATGGAAAGCGAAGACCGGGAAGACCTGGCCGCTTATATGCAAAACATCATAAAAGCATTGCAATAAAAAAGAATAGAGAGTAAAGGAATCTTTACTCTCTATTTTATATATACCATCAAGATATTTGTTTGTTATCTCTTATTTAGCACTACGAGTAGAAAGCTTTTCCAGAAAATATACCAGGAAGAAACCCACTATCATCAATACTACAGCCTCAACAACATACTGATTGGGCAGAATATTACTTTCAACCAATGGCTTCACTACTCCATGATTATCAGTAAAAGTTTCTATGGTTTCCTTCCAAGGCCACACTTTGTTTAGTGAACCCAACATGAAACCTGTCAATACAGCCAATGTTATATTGCGGAAATGCTTTAATGCATACGAAAGAATCCGTGAAAAAGAAGTTATTCCAATAAAAGCACCCACAAAAAACACTAATAAAACCGTTATATCAAGTGTTTTGACAGCTTCCATTATAAAGAAATACTTACCTAACAGTACCAGAATAAAACTTCCCGATATACCCGGCAATATCATAGCACAAATGGCAATCGCTCCACAAAGGAATATAAAAAATAAGTTGGAAGGAGTTTCAGCAGGAGTTGCTACCGTAATATAATATGCAACTGCCACACCTATAATAAATGCCGGAATCGTTTTCTTGTTCCATTCTTTTATGTCTTTTCCTACAAACCATGTGGATGCCAGTACCAGTCCGAAAAAGAAAGCCCAAACCATAACCGGATGGTCCGTAAGCAACCATGTGATAATTTTAGCTAATGAAAATACGCTGATTCCAATTCCCGCCAGCAGAGAGATCAGAAAATTACCGTTAATCGCTTTCCAGAATGCTCCCCATTTTCCTGTGAAAAACAACTTTAAACTTTTTCCGTTAATGCTTTTTATCGAATCTATCAATTCGTCATAAATACCTACAATAAAAGCAATTGTTCCCCCCGATACACCGGGAACCACATCGGCTGCTCCCATTCCCACACCTTTCAGCATGAGTAGGGCGTAGTCTTTTAAACCTCGTTCCATCTTTTTCTTTATCAATTAACCATTAATACTTGATTTATGGGACGCAAAGTAAAACAAAAAAAGCCAGTTACTCACTATAAATCAATCAAAAATATCCGAAAAACACATTGGAATTTTATACAACAGTTGCATACGGATATAAAAAAGAAATGGTGTATAATAGTCTCACGACTACTATACACCTGGTCTTTTCTAATTGCTTATTAAAATCTGAGGTTTACTACTTTACAGCCTCTATTGCTTTGTCATAATCCGGCTCTTGGGTAATTTCAGGTACCAGTTCAGTGTATGCAACCTTTCCATCCTTACCGACAATAACTACTGCACGTGCCAGCAAGCCACCCAACGGTCCATCTGCCATACGCACACCGTAACTTTCATCAAAATCAGAGAAACGGAAATCAGACAAAGGAATTACATTTTCAATACCTTCCGTAGTACAGAACCGTGCATGGGCAAAAGGCAAATCTTTGGAAATCGCCAAAACCACTGTATCTGGCAGACTCGCTGCCAGCTTGTTGAACTTGCGCACAGATGTTGCACAAACACTGGTATCCAAACTTGGAAAGATATTCAATATTACATTCTTACCTTTCAAATCTTTCAAAAAGAAAGAAGAAAGATCTGTTTTTACTAACTCGAAGTCGGGAGCAACTGTCCCTACTTTTATAAACTCGCCGATAATCTTAACCGGCTGTCCTTTAAATTTTGTTGTAGCCATAGTTTTCTTGTTTTATATGTCTATATAACAAACGAACTGTTGGAAAAGTTCGCCCAAAACTTTTCCAACTGCAAATTGTTACTCTCACAAACATGATTACAATAACCATTTAAAATTAAATTTGCATGAAAACTTTATTTGACGAACTTCAATACGAAGTAAAAAACTGGTGGATGTCTCTCCTACTTGGTATACTCTATGTAGTAGTTGCTATAAGTCTGATGTTTGCTCCGTTCAGCGGTTATGCAGTTTTGAGTATTCTGTTCAGTATATCGATGCTGTTCAGCGGTTTGTTAGAGATTTCTTTCGCCGTAAGCAACCGGAAGAATGTTTCCAGCTGGGGTTGGTATCTGGCAGGCGGTATCATCGACATGATATTAGGTTTCTATCTGATAGCTTATCCGCTGTTAAGCATGGAAGTAATTCCATTCATCATTGCATTCTGGTTAATGTTCCGCGGCTTTTCTTCCATCGGCTATGCCATGGATCTGAAAAGATATGGTACCAGAGACTGGGGATGGTATATTGCCTTCGGCATATTAGCTGTGATTTGTTCACTCCTCATTCTGTGGCAACCGGCAATAGGTGCCATGTATGCTGTCTACATGATCTCATTTGCATTCCTTATTATCGGATTTTTCCGCATTATGTTGTCTTTTGAGTTGAAGAACCTTCATAAGCGAGGAAGAAGTATGAGAGATAAAAATGAAGAAAAAGAAATTCCAGTAGGATAAGTAGCAATCCAGCCCGGAAAAACGAGTTGACTAAAGAACCTGGCAACAGGAACTCGCCAACTCGCTTTTTCATTAGTTACACCTCAGAAAGCGATGCATAGTGGTTCTGGATACCCCCATCTGACGAGCTAATTCCGAACAAGAAACACCTCGCTTGGATTCACGCATCAAACGTCTTTTATTCTCACGGAGTACTCGCATTGCAGGACAGGTTCCTTTTTTACGTCCTAACTTGACACCTTCCTGTTTTCGTCTTGCCAACGCTTCCTTAGTCCGCATGGAAATCAAATTACGCTCTATCTCCGCCATCAATCCAAATGCAAACCCCAATACTTTACTGTTAATGTCATTTTGAAAAACATATCCCTCTTTCGTGCTGTACAAAATAATTTCTTTCTTTATACACGAATTGAGAATGGTCATGATTTCTAACAAGGTGCGACTCAATCTTGAAATCTCCGTTACAATCAACGCATCCCCCCGCTGCATCCGGTTCAACATCCCCGAC
>USSR01000513.1 GCA_900557355.1 uncultured Bacteroides sp. | reverse complement strand
AGTGTTGATATCCGCCCAGTCAGTCACAATCATACCGTCCCAGTTCAAGTCTTCTTTCAGCCACTGCGTCAACAGCTCATAGTTGGCATGGAAAGGAAGTCCATTATTCATAGCAGAGTTCACCATGACAGACAAAGCCCCCGCCTTGATACCTTCGAGGAACGGAGCAAAATGCTTCTCGCGCATGTCTTGCACAGTGATAGATGAAGGCGTACGATCTTTGCCCGATACCGGAACACCATATCCCATATAATGCTTGATACAAGCTGCTACCTGTTGCTTTCCTATATTATTAGGATCACTGCCCTGAAAACCGAGGACAGCTTCGCGTCCCATCTCTGCATTCACATAGCAATCCTCGCCATAATTTTCCCAATGACGGGGCCAGCGGGCATCGCGAGCCAGGTCGAGCACGGGAGCATACGTCCAGGGAATACTTCCGGCTTTGGTTTCGTAAGCAGAAATGCGGGCCCCTTCACGAACCAGTTCCCGGTTGAATGTAGCCGCCATATTGATACCTTGGGGGAAGAAAGTACCGCCCAACGTATAGGTGGTTCCATGTATCTGGTCTACTCCATAAATACAAGGGATACCCATGGTTTTCATGGATTTATCCTGTATCTTCTTAATAATTTCCTCCCATTTCTCTTTGGATTGGGCAATGCCCTGGGGAACATTCAGGATAGAGCCTACTTTATACTTGCCGATAACAGTATCCAACAATGCATCGTCTATCTGGAACTCTTTAGTCGGGTTATCACGTTTGGTAATGACGTCAATGGTAAGTTCCGTCATTTGGCCAATCTTCTCTTCAAGGGTCATCCTCTTAAGCAGTGCCTCCACCTTTTTCTCAATATTCTCGTCTCTTGAAATAGCGGGCGCTACCGTGGTTTGCGCCATAGCAGTTGACACCAGCCCGGAGAGGGCTACAGATAAGATCAATTTTGGACTCATGGTTTTGTTTTTTATTTAAATAATATCGGGACAAATTCCGTCAGATAAATACGCCATTTCTTATCGTAAGATAGTTTTATCTTACTTATTTCTGGCCTGCCATGCTTCGGCAATAGTCACGGATATAGTTTATAATCAGGAAACAAGCCGGTTCAAGCATTGTGCCGTGATTGAATCCCTGCAGTTCGTACAAAGCAGCCTTCTTGTTTCCGATATTCTTTAGCACCGAAGCAAGCAATGCATTTTCTTCCCAACGATCCGCCATTTCCAAGTTACGATCACCGGTAATCAGTATTACAGGAGGGGTATCTTTGCGTACACGGTTCACAGGAGCATACTCATCAATAACAGGAATGCCATTCGGCAATCCCCGTTCTTTGCGAATAGTGAAATGAGTTACAGTCTGCCCGCTAAGAGGAAGATAAGCGGCTACTTTATCGGCATCCGCACCATAAGCTTCCATATACTTTTTATCCATAGCCAGCATTAATGAAAGATAACCTCCTGCCGAATGACCGGAAACAAATATCTTATCTCTACTACCACCGAATTTTTCTATATGGCTGAATGTCCACGCCACAGCCGCTGCAGCATCTTCAATATAAGCAGGATTTTTGGCTTTGGGACTCAAACGATAATTCACCGCCACTACAGCAAAGCCTCTATCCATCAATTCTTGTGGAATATGCTTACCGCCACCTTCCAACCCGCCACCATGAAACCATACAATGGTAGGGAAGTCTTTCTTGTCCACCGGATAGTAGACATCCAGTTTACAACGTTCTTTTCGATAAGCATCCGTTTCCTCACCGGAAACATAAGAAAGGTCTTTATCCGTTTTATACACTCCCTGCGCATGCAGGGCAAATATACAGAATAATAGCAACAGGAGAGTCACTTTCCTTTTCATGGTATCTTCATTTAAAGTTTTGCAACTGCAATATTAGGCAAATTATCCCAGAAAGTTACTCCGTTGGGGTTGAAAAGTTTAGTAGTAAAATCAATTAAGTTTATCATATTTATATAAATGCTCATTCCTCGTACTCAATCACCTTCCTTAATGGAGCCAATAGCCTCTCTAACAAATTTCTATTAGTGAGAATAATATCTGCTGTACCTTTCAATTCACGTGACACAGGAAGTTGTCTGCCATAATTAGTCATTAATCCGTTCGGCAAACTAATTTCTAACACATACATATCATCTTCAGTTGGAGCAGGCGAGATACTCTTCACTTCTCCTCTCACATAGCCAAATTCCTGATCCGGATAATTATTCAAACGTATATGTACCCGTTGACCAACAAACACTTTTCCGGACCCCTGTAAAGGGAGTAACGCTTTCCCCAGCACTCTTAAGCTATCTGATGGTTGAATAATGAAAACAGTCTCACCCGATTTTACATTCTGATTCCGACTCCAAACCTTCACAAAACTGACTTTACCATTAACAGGGCTTTTCAGTAAATAAGAATGTTCCCAAACATTCAATTGAGCAATCAATTGTTCCACTGCATTCTTCAAATCTGTCAAGTGAGTCTGCTCTTCATCGTAAGCCTGTTTATGTATTTCCAGTAAGTTCTCTTCATGTTGTACCAACTGCATCTCGGCTTGAAGCAAATTCATCCGTGCTGTTTCTTTCGCACGAAGATTCTGCAAATATTTACTTCCCGATTCTTCAAATTCAGCAGTAACCATAGCATTACGAGCGTACAAGATAGAATCACGGTCATACATACTCTGCGCTAACTTCACATCTTTTTCTATTAATGCATATTCCCGTTCTGCCAAATGAAGATAAGTACGTTGTCCGCTCAATTGCTTTTCCTGTGCATATACTTTTTTTGTATAATAATCTAGTTTCATGAAGCGCGCATATGCAGAAAGTGAAGTCATAAAAGCTGCAAAAGCAGGTTGCACTTCCCCCAACTGCAATTGTTTACCTGCCAAAATATTTATCCCTTTCTGCCAGTCATAACCATCTTTTTCCCACTCTTGCACATGTTCTGACAACCAATATACATCTTTAGAAGAAGAAGCGTTATTAATAATACACAAATCTGTACCAGCATCTACTAAATTCCCATTATCTACATAAAGCGTATCAATTTTGCCGGTAGCATGAGCTAAGACAAAGGCGGGAGGCTCCTCTGTAGCAAGGGTTATCTCCGCTGCCAACGTATCCGGATATTTGAATATCCAGCACCCTATCAGAATCGTCAACAAGATGAAAAACAAGACTGTAATGCCCCACCTCACTACCCATGGTGAGATATGATTCATCACCTCCTGCACTTCTTCACTGCGTAATTCTATATTCTTGCCTTCCTTCTCCATAGATGTCAATTGCCAAGTTCCAATTGATTCTTTACCAACTGGTAATAAAGTCCTTTCTGTTCAGTCAGTTCTCTATGTGTACCTTCCTCTGCAATCCTCGCTTTATCCAGTACCACTATCTTATCCGCATCCTTCACCGTACTCAGACGATGTGCCACTATCACTACCGTTTTCCCTTTATAGAGGTCATGCAGATGTTCCAAAATCTCTTTTTCATTATTGGCATCCAACGCATTAGTCGCCTCGTCAAAGAAGAGATATTCCGGATTCTTATACACAGCCCGCGCTATCAGCAAACGCTGCTTCTGCCCTTGGCTGATACCATTGCCTTCCATGCCTATTTTAGTGTTATACCCCAATGGAAGTGAGTCTATGAAATCTTGAATATTAGCCACCATTACGGCATGCCGCAACCGTTCTATGTCGACCAAATCTTCTCCTACGGCAATATTCTGCGCTATTGTTTCCGAGAAGATAAATCCGTCCTGCATCACGGCTCCCGTTTTCGCCCGCCACAAATGCGGGTTTATATTCTCTAATGGTGTATCATTTACCTTCACCGCCCCTTTATTGGGTAAATAGAAACCAAGCATCAGTTTTATCAATGTAGTCTTTCCACTTCCGCTTGCCCCTACAATGGCCGTTACTTTATGTTCGGGAATTACTAAAGACACTTTATCCAATACATAATCCCTATCTGCTCCATCGTAACTGAAACACACGTTCTCTATCTTTATATCCCGTTTATCAGGCAGGATTGCCAATTTAGAGGTAATATTCTGTTCCTCATCTGGCTTGCCATGTACCTCATTCAAACGCTCCAAACTAATCTTCGCATCCTGAAATTGCTGTGCAAAGCCAATAAAGGAGGACACCGGCGCACTAAGTTGACCGATAATGTAAGTAAGAGACATCATCATGCCCAATGTCATTTGCCCTTCTATTACCGCTTTCGCTGCAATAAATGAAATTACAATATTAGTTGTCTGATTAAAGAACACGGAACCAACTTGTTGCATCTGTCCAAGAGCCAAGCCTTTCACACTGATTTTAAACAATTTTACCTGAATCCGTTCCCACTGCCAACGCTTTTGCGTTTCGCAATTATTCAGCTTTATCTCCTGCATAGCGGTTACCATCTGTATCAGATTACTCTGCTCTCCGGCAGCTTGTGCAAAACGCCGGATGTCCAGTTCACGGCGATATTTCATAAAAACGAGAATCCAAGCTATATACAAACAATTACCCAAAAGAAAGATACCTAGTATTGTTAAATTATAATAGGCTAATACTATAGCAAAAATAAAGAAACTGACGAACGAAAATAAAGTGCTTATTGAAGAACCTGTTAAAAAGGTTTTTATGCGGTCATGATCACCGATACGCTGAATTATGTCTCCTACCATCTTAGTATCAAAAAAGTGAAGCGGCAGTTTCATTAATTTCACCAAGAAATCAGAGATCAGAGAAATAGAAATACGTGTATTCACATGCAGCAATATCCAGCTACGGATAAATTCTACCGAAAGTTGTGAAACTGAGATTATAATCTGTGCAACCAGGACCAGTGTAATAAAACTAAGATTCCCGTCGCTGATACCAACATCCACCAACGTTTGCGTTAGGAAGGGCAGTAAGAGCTGCAGCAAACTCACCACCAACATGCCCAACATCAGTTGAAACAATTCCTTTTTATAGGGAGTTAGATAACGTAAAAAGAAACGTAATCCTCTTCCTTTTAATTCCGGTTCACCGTCACTACTATAAAAATCAGGAGTAGGTTCTAGTGCAAGAGCTGTTCCTTTTTCTTCCCCATCAGATTTAGTTGCCAGCCAACATTGTTTCAATTCCTGTTCATTATAAACAACCAGCTGACTTCCGGGATCTGCAATTTTAAACCAGTACTGTCCTCTTTTCTTTTT
>USSR01000512.1 GCA_900557355.1 uncultured Bacteroides sp. | reverse complement strand
CTAGGTCCTTGCTGACAGAATGTCCCCAATGCATATTTCCCCATTTAGAGCCGTAAGGATTATATTGAAAATACAAATGATATTCTCCATCTTTATACACCAATCCGTTGGCATCATTCATCCAGCCATAGAGAGGAGTATGATGGTAAACAGGGCGGAACTTTTCCGTATTGGCTGTATCAAAAGTATCAGATAGTTTGATTTCTTTCCAGCAAAGTGCATCCTTTGATTTATTACGAACACACACGGTGGCAGTCTTCACTCCGGTAGGCAAGGCAAATGGAACGAAATAGTCCACTTGAGTCTGTGCCAAACGAATATCCATATCGGTATCCGTAGCCTCTCCGGTATCAAGCAGAACCTGACTTTCCGCTGCTTCCTCTTCTATAGGAAGCAATATATAATTAGTCGGATTAGTGATGTGGATGACAGTCAGGCTATCGCTTTTCTGTTCCAAGGTCAACTTGCTTTTAGTGGTGTGGCAATAAGTCAGTCCATAAGAGACTGCTAACGCAAGTATTGCACCTTTACATAGTTTCATCCAAGGGTTTGTTTTCATGGCAACAAAGTATTCCTAGTTTATACAAGCTTTTAATCTAAAAGACGAAGGCAAAGATAGGGGGTATCTTTGCCTTCGTCTATAAACTTTGTTTCAGGATGTATCACATTTGATACATCTATCTCAATTCTACCGAAATTCAAATGAATCAAGATTCAACGGATTAACGATATGAATCTTCATTGTATGCTTACCTGGTGTCAAATTCACTTTTGCCCCGATGAATTCCTGATAAGTAGTCCAATCACCAGTAGAAACAGCAACATTACTCAAAGGTTTTCCGTCATCAAACGAGAGAGAGAAAATTCCGTCTCTTTCTGCCGACGCACGTACTCTGATTTCAAATGCTCCTCCTTGAGTAGTAAATGTATATTGTAACCAATCCCCAACAGAAGTATTACTAATATGAACAACCCCATCGCTGGCACTGATAGCTACTCCCTTATCTTTTCGATAAGATTTGAAATTACCAAACTCACCCTGCTTGAAAGAGTATCCTCCATCATCGTAATCTTCCGCCTGAATAATGCCAGGAATCAAACTGGCTCCTTCACCAAATCTTATCCAATCAATATCCAAATCACCGCTCTTTATACGTATATCAATATACTGTTCGCCTTCCTGCAACTCTACAGGATAAACATAAGATTCAATCCATGTATTTACGCCTCCATTAAGAACTATATCATTGGTTTTATATACACCATTGACTGCTACCCGAAATTTTCCACCATTACGTTTCTGACGCACTCTGAATGTAATGCCATAGCGTCCGGCCTCACTTACATTGAATGTATAACGTACCCATTCTCCTCCTTTCATGCTACTCAGAAAACCTATACCGTTTTCTGTTTTCACATCCATTCTCGTTCCTGTTTTAGGATTCTTGTAATAAGCAGTATGCTGACCGCCCATATTATAATTCTCAGCCTGTATAATTGACTGTTTGTTCAATCCTATCTCTACCGCCCTATTACCATAAGGACGCCCCCAATTTTTCACAACTTTCAAATTTCCTTTCAAGTCATACTCGATCGGATCTACACAAACAGAACGCAAGCCACCTCTCCCCGAATGGTTGGATGTATGATAAAAAGAGTACCATTTACCATTATACTCAACAATTGAACCATGAGCAGTTTCTTCACCTTGGGGATACATATATACACCACATGGAGTAAAAGGTCCTAATGGATTATCCGATACAGAATACTGCATTTGATTCCCCCCTTGAGTAGAAGCATGATTGTCTGAGTGGCTCAGATAGTATTTACCTTTATATTTATGCATCCAGGGAGCCTCATGAAAATCAGTGAAACCTTTCAGAGGAGTCATAGTGCCATCCAGTGTTGTCCAGTCATCTTTACGCAACTTCCCTCCCCAACAACCTTGACCGGCACCACTCGTATAAATATAAGGTTGTCCGTCATCATCAACAAACACACAAGGGTCAATTGTTGAAGGAATCCCTTCAATAACACCTTTCACTCTGAATTTTGCAGCCGGTTCCCTACTGGTCGCCACAAAGATTCGCCATGTAGCTTCATCAATCATATGAGGAAAATAAAGATAGTATAACTGTTCTTCTTTATTATATACACAGTCGGGAGCCCACATAAAGCCGTCAATGCCCAAACCTGTCTGCGCCTTTACGGTGGCTGAATTCATAATTTCGCCGTGATCTGTCCAATTCTTCATATCCGTAGTGGAAAACACATGATAACGATCCATGCGGTCACACCCTACCGGTGGCTCCATATCATGTGAAGCATAAACGTATAAACGTCCATCATCCCAAACATGCGCAGAAGGGTCAGCTGTATAAAGCGTTCCTACAAATGGAGTATTATACATTTCCGATTTAAAATCCACAAACAACGGATTATGTTCATAAGTGCCATAACGCGGATAGGTAAACAAAGAATTTCCTATCTGCTCTCCGGTATATTCCCCGGTGCGTGTTATTACAAATTTATCCAGATTGATGCCACCTGTAGTAAACCATTTTAATACGTGTTTCCCTTCACTCAACTGTACATCTGTCACCTTTACCGAATGTGTAAATACATTCCAGTCATCTTCCGGAGCTTCTACAATCTGGCCGGCAGCCCTACCATCGATTTCAAAATAAAAGCTGATTTTCCCATTGGCTGTTACGCAATAAGTATCAATAGAATAAGCTCCCGCCTCAGTCACTTGTAATGTGTAGCAAAGCCAGTCGTCGCTGCTCACGTTGCCGATATTAACGACATCACCGCTTTTACTGACAGCAACTCCTTTTTCTTCACGATAATCATATCCACCATATCCTGCATTTTGAAAATGGAATGACACTCCCTCCCCGCCATCATCAAAATCTTCCGCCTCCACAGTAGCAGGCTCACCGGAAATAATTAACAAACTATTTCCTTCCTGATCTTTTTTAAATGGTATTCCTTGATAATTAGCCAAAAATTCTTCAGCACTCATACCATCTTCATATCTGTCATAATCGTATACATATTCACCTTCCTCTTCTTTGAAACCGGAAACAGGAGAATCATCTTTACACGAGTTTAACACCATCCCTCCAATAAACAACGGAAGGGAACATTTCAGAGCAAATAATAATTTATTCCTCATAGCTTTTCTTTTAATTTAAAGTTATTTTTCAATTTGGTTATCTCAAATATTCTTGGCGGCAATATGTACCAGCCACATATTTTATAGACACAAAGATACCTTGCACCTCTTAATCCAACCGGTTGATTAGAATTAATCGGAAATTAAAAAACGATTAAATCAGAGAAAAAGGATCTTTTTTACAAGTTATCATACCTATTAATCAGTTTTTAATCTCATATTAAGCTCTTTCACTTCCTCTTTTTAATACTTTTCCTTTTACTTTGCCATCCGATAATACAGGGAAAACTTATTAAAACATAAGATATGAAGAAAAATTTCATTTTATTATGCAGTCTGCTAGCCAGTTTTACTCTGCAGCCTACAAAAACAGGTGCACAAACGGCAGCCAACGGTCAGAAAATGACCTACCCTTATACTTTTGCTCCCAGCGAAGGCTTAGTGAATAAAACAGAGAAAGAGCATCGTCAGGAAATTTGCCTGAATGGATATTGGGATTTTCAGCCTGTCGCTTTACCACAGGATTATAAGCAAGGCAAAGGAATAGCTCCCAAACTTCCTTTCCCTAAAGACGAAAACTGGGACAAAACACGAATTAAAATCCCTTCGCCATGGAACATCAATTCTTTCGGCTACCGTAACTTAGAAGGCCCTGATCATCGCAATTACCCTTCTTACCCCAAAGAATGGGAACAAGTGAAAATGGTATGGATGAAAAAAAATATCACTATTCCCGATACTTGGAAAAGCCAACAAATAAAACTCTATTTTGAAGCAGTAGCAGGGTACTCCGAGGTCTACATAAATAAGGAAAAACTAGGTGAAAATTTTGATTTATTCCTGCCTTTCAGTTTCGATATCACTGATAAAGTCACTCCCGGTGAAACTGTCGAGATACTGATAGGTGTACGCAGCCAGTCCCTGTTTGAAAATAATTCGACGATCGGACGACGTATCATCCCGGCAGGTTCCATGTGGGGGTATCATATCAACGGCATCTGGCAGGATGTGTATCTGTTGGCTCTCCCCAAAGTACATATAGAAGACATATATGTAAAACCATTAGTTTCAAAAAACACACTGGAAGTAGAAGTAACCGTACAAAATAAAACGGCCAAGAAAACAGATATACAACTGCAAGGTAATATCCGTGAATGGATAAACTGTGCCGGAACCGATATTAATTCCGCACCAGTTCCTACTTGGTCGCTTGGTACGGAAGCCTTATATGTAACTCCTCATAAAGTATCTATTGACGCCAACGCATCACAGAAAGTAACATTACAAATACCTGTAAATGAAAACACATTAAAATACTGGACGCCCGAATCTCCCAATCTATATGCTCTGTTACTTTCTATACAAAACAAAAAAAAGACTATTGATACAAAATATGAACGTTTTGGCTGGCGTGAATGGACATTACAAGGAACCACACAATGCTTAAATGGTAAACCTTACGCTTTACATGGAGACTCCTGGCATTTCATGGGAATTCCACAAATGACACGCCGCTATGCATGGGCTTGGTTTACAGCCATAAAAGGAATGAACGGAAATGCGGTACGTCCGCATGCTCAAGTCTATCCTCGCTTTTACTTGGATATGGCTGACGAGATGGGTATCTGTGTACTAAATGAAACAGCCAACTGGGCTAGTGACGGTGGCCCCAAACTCGATTCCGAACACTTTTGGAAAGAATCGAAAGAACATTTAAAGCGCTTTGTTCTACGTGACCGTAACCATGCTTCTGTTTTTGGTTGGAGTATCAGCAACGAAAACAAACCCGTTATCCTACATGTGTACAACCGTCCCGAATTAATACCAGCCCAACAAAAAGCATGGGAGGAATGGCGCGACATTGTACGCCAGTATGACCCTACCCGCCCTTGGATTTCTTCTGACGGAGAAGATGACGGTAATGGCATATTACCAGTAACAGTAGGACATTATGGAGATACCAATTCCATGAAAAACTGGATTAGTATTGGAAAACCTTGGGGTATCGGCGAACACAGTATGGCTTATTACGGCACACCTGAACAA
>USSR01000511.1 GCA_900557355.1 uncultured Bacteroides sp. | reverse complement strand
GGCGGTGATTCCATCCGCAGCTTCGCATTCGCCATGATTCTGGGTGTTGTATTCGGAACATTGTCTTCTTTGTTCGTAGCATCTCCTATCGCATATCTGTTGATGAAAAACAAGAAGAGCAGTGAGCTTGGTGAAGCCTCAAAATAAAGAAGCTTTCCTTTATAATTACTTTAAGGGGTTGTCCATTTTTGGGCAACCCCTTAATGTTTATTACAATTTAAAAGCCCCATTTACTTACCTCTTACAAGTAGAATCCAAACATATATATGAATATAAATGAAGGAATGAAAAGAAAAAAGGGAGAAATAATTCTTATCTACTGAGGCTTGTTCATATATTCCTTGGGAGACATGCCATATTTTTCTCTGAAAGAGTTAGAAAAATGCGACAAATTAGTATATCCCACGGCATAAGCGACTTCTGATATTGTCATTTTCTTATTCTGATCCAACAAAGATGCTGCTTGCGACAAACGAATATTCTTTATAAAATCGCGTGTAGACAGATTAGTAAGTTCCTTCAATTTGCGGTGTACATGTACCCTACTAAGCCCTACCTCCGAAGCAAGCATTTCAACATTGAGTTCCGGATCATCCAAATGTTTGTTCACCACCTTCATAATCCTATCCATCAATATCTCATCATTCGATTTCATTGAAATTTTCTCTATTTTATCTTGTTGTTGCTGGGCTCCGCTAAACTTATTGCGCAACAATCTTCTATTCGTTATCAGATTGGCAATAGTACTCTTCAGATATTCCGTATTGAAAGGTTTCACAATATAGGCATCGGCACCTGTATCCATTCCTTCCAACGTATCCTCTACCCTTGATTTTGCAGTCAGCAATACAATAGGAATATGATTTATATTAGTATTCTGTTTCAGTTTATGGCACAATTCCAAACCATCCATTTCAGGCATCATTATATCACTGATTACCAAGTCGGGCATTTCTTTCAGAATGTAATCATATGCCTCCTTACCATTACAGCAAATTGCCACTTTATATTCATCAGACAGTTCCTGCTTCAGATAAGTCCTGATTTCCTCTTCATCTTCGACCACCAACACCCTTTGACGGGTTTTAGGCTTGCCGGCTTGCTTCTCGTCAACATCGTCCATATACTCTTCTTTAGAGTTCGGCACTTGGGGGCAAACGGCAAAAGATGCAGCCTCCACCATTTCATCGGCTCTTAAATGTCCGGAACCCAACGGCATGCGAATAATGAAACGACTGCCTGAAGCATCCTCTCTATTTTCAGCATGAATATTTCCATGATGCAACCGGACCAGCAAGCGGGACAAATGCAGACCGATGCCGGTTCCGAAATTCGACTTTGTCACATCATTGTCTATTTGATAGAAACGTTCAAAAATACGTTCTATTTTATCTTTATCAATGCCAATGCCACTGTCTGTAACCACAATTTCAAAAAAATTCTGCAATGCATCTTTGCAAGAGACATCTCTGCCTATAGAAAGACTGACTTGTATCTTCCCACCTTCCGGAGTATATTTAAAAGCGTTGGAAAGTACATTCATCAAAACTTTATCGAAATTATTCAAATCAATCCATGCTTTTAGCTGAGGCATATCATGTATAAAAGCAAAGTCTATATTCTTTTTATGTGCCATATATTCAAACGGCTGCATCACATCAATAATAAAGCCGATCATATCCGTTTCCTGAAATTTCATGAACATCTGTCCTTTGTCTAATTTCCTTATATCCATCAGCTGATTAATCAACCGAAGAATGCGTTGGGCATTACGGTATATCATCAGATATGTCTTATGTAATTCCCCCTTGTTTTCTCCTGCCAACAGTTTTTCCAATGGATTGATGATTAAAGTCATCGGAGTACGAATCTCATGGGATATATTTATAAAAAACTGCAATTTTGCTTCATTCAACTGCTCGTCATGTTCACGCTTCATTATTTCACGACGATACCGCACACGTGACATCACATTGTTTACAATTCCCCACACAAGCAATGCTGCCAGTCCAATATAAATGCAATACGCCCACCAGGTTTTATACCAAGGCGAAGCAATCAATATTTTGATAGTACGCACCTCTGAATAATTACCATGATTAAGAGCACGTACGCGGAAAGTATATTTACCGGGAAACAAATTATTATATGTAACACGATTCACTCCAGGTTCCGTTACAGCCCATTGGTTGCTAAGCTCATCTATTTTATACTGATAGGCTATCTGCTCAGGATTATTATATTGCAAAGTTGAGAAAGCAATACTGAATGTATTGTCACGATATGAAAGTTGAAAAATATTAGCATCCTGTACCGAAGAAAAAATAATAGGAGTTCCATCCGAAAGAGTATTTTTATGCACGGGATCGCTATACACATAAAAATCTGTAATATAAACCTTTAGTTCTTTTGCATCAGTATTTATCTTCCTAGGGGAAAAACTGGTTATGCCATTTATCCCACCAAAATAAATTTTGCCATCCTCGTCTTTATAGTATGCACCATGCGTAAACTCATTCCCCTGCAAGCCATCTCCGGAATAATAATTCACGAAAAAATCCTTTTTTACATCATATTTGCTGATGCCTTTATATGTACTGACCCAGATATTCCCGTCTTCATCTTCACAAATGCCACAAATCACATTATTAGGCAATCCGTTACAAATTGTGAATTGTCTCAGTTCGCCTGTTTTCTTCGAGAAACAATAAAGACCATTTGTAGTTCCTGCCCAAATGTTTCCAGCATGGTCCTCGGCAAATGCATATCCTATGCAATCGGTTATTAATGTATTCGTTTGTTTATAGTTCAAGAAGCTCTTCGTTTCCGGATTAAAGCAACTCACTCCTTTATAATGTCCTAACCAAACAAGTCCTTCACTGTCGCAAAAAATATAGTTTATCCAGTCGTTTACCAATTCGTCACATTTCAAGTCGCCTTTTTCATCTTTGGAGGATTCATAATGCTCCAGTTTTCGAGACTGCAGGTTATACTGATAAAAACCGGAACCAAATACTCCAAAAAACAGATTCTTTTTCTTATCTTCAGCAATGGAATACACAATAGGGTTGTTTATCTGTTGGAAATGCTCACATTTCCCTGTAGCTTTATCCAGTTTAGCCAGTCCTTGGCCATAAGAGCCTATCCACAAATTATAGTCCGTATCTTCATATATACACATAACAACATTAGGCACAGAATTCTCCGAATAGTCAGGATGATAATGACGTAAACGCCTGCCATCTATCCCCAATTCATAAAGGCCCTCATTATCAGCACTGATCCACAGATGCCGGTTACTATCCTGGAAAACAGACATTACACATCCTTGTCCGATAGGATTATAATAAATAGACTTGCTACCATAATACTCGAATGGATTTTCTTGCTTTGGAACCAGAACAATACCTTTCTGAAACAGGCCAATCCACAAATTGCCATCCCTGTCTTCCATGATGGAATGCACCTTCCCTTTCGAAAAATCCACCGATGCAGAATTTATCCGATAATCTTCCAATTGATCTTTCAAGGGATTATAGATTTTCACTCCTTGTCCATCAGTTCCTACCCAAAGCTGTCCGTCCACTATAGCCATGCAATATACAGATAGCTGCCCATCATATCCACTATAAGAAACAGATACCATCTCTCCCGTTTCATTATCATATCGTGATACTCCTTGTTTTTGTGTACCTACGAAAATATTCCCCAAATGGTCTTCTATAATGGAAGTTACATTGTTATCGCCAAATGCGGGATACTTGAAAAACTGCAGTTGCTTTGACTTCGGAATATAACGGGCCAGCCCATTTCCCTCCGTTCCTATCCAGATTTCCGAACGGGAATCAATGCAGAATTTAGATTGATAAGTACAATTTATCTGCTGAAACAGACCGTCAACAGATACAGCCCGATTCAGCAGACTGTCCAGACGAAACAAGCCCTGCCCGCTGGTGCTCAACCATATTTCACCGCTACGGACTTCTTGCAAGTGCGTGACATGTGGAGTAACCCGCTTGCCTGCACGTATCATAGGAATTTCCCGGAAAGTATCCGTTTCCCGGTTGTACACCATCAAACCATTGATACAACCTATCAACAAGTTTTGACGACTATCTTCAAAAAGAGTACGTACATAATCACTCGTCAAGGAAACGGAATCATTGGGTACATGTCGATAATTGGAAAAATTAAGCCCGTCAAAACGATTCAATCCATATTCTGTAGCCACCCATATAAATCCACGGCTATCCTGGAAAAGCTGGTTTATCAAACTGCTGGACAGCCCGTTTTCTGTAGAATAAAAATTCCTTGTTTGAGCCATCAAAAGAGAATATGGTACAAACATTACAAGTGCCATGGAACAAGCACATATATACCGGACAAGTGTTTTCATATTAGTACTCGATATTACGGTAAGATTAAGCAAAGGTAAGAAACTTCTTCATTTTATTGAAACAAATGTATTCTTAAAGACACTTCAAGTCCAAAATGTACGATAAACAAAAGTTTATGTAACATACACAAAAGCACATGTTACCTATATAATGTTTTGTGCAACATTCCTTAGCCTGTTTTAAAGGACAGAGCACTATCTTTGCATTCATAACTAATGCTGTGGATTGATGAAAAGAATCTTTTTACTCTTAATATTAAATCTATTGATAGCCGGATATGGCCGTGCCCAGAAAAGCTGTTTGCAGAGACGAGGGAATGCCACCCAACTTATCATTAATGATACTCCCTATCTTATTCTTGGCGGAGAACTGGGGAATTCATCGGCAGCAAACACGCAAGACATTGAACGCATCTTTCCCAAACTGCAGAAAATGGGACTAAATACTGTTTTAGTCCCTGCATACTGGGATTTGCTGGAACCCGTAGAAGGAGATTTCGATTTCACATTGACCGATAAAGTCTTGGAGCAAGCACGCAAGTACAATCTGAAAGTTGTCTTTTTATGGTTCGGTGCATGGAAAAATTCCACGAGTTGCTATGCGCCGCTTTGGTTCAAGGAAAATGACAAGAAATACCCTCGGGCGCATACCGAAAGCGGCAAGCCCCTTGAAATAGCCAGTGCTTTCTCCGATGAAGTGCTGCAAGCCGACCAACGCGCCTTTACCCAATGGCTGAAACACATCGCTGCCGCCGACAGAGATGAAGGTACAGTCATCATGATACAAATAGAAAATGAAATCGGCATGCTGGAAGACGCGCGCGATTATTCA
>USSR01000510.1 GCA_900557355.1 uncultured Bacteroides sp. | reverse complement strand
TCGATCGCGGCTTGTAACTTTACCGTCCTTATATCGTGTGGTGATGCTTACCAGATTCTGGATCATCCCGGAATTGGTTGGCATATTGGTAAAGAATACCAAAGGAATACGTCCTGTGAAAAATCCCGAACCACCACGCACTTTCAGGGTTTTATCATTGAATACATCCCAGGTAAAACCCAGACGTGGCGAGAATTGCAATTTACTGTCAGGCCATGCACCTGTATCGATGTGCATGCCGTTAAAATCCAAATCATAAATAGCCTGGTTGCGCATTAATTCGTTCAGGAAACTCAGGTTGTCCATACGTATGCCCGCAGTAAGTTTGAAGTTCTCGCGAATGTTCCATTCATCTTGCAGATAGACGCCCAACTGGCCGAAATTCACATCAGCAAGAGGTTTTGTATTTCCGTTGTAGCCATAAGCCAAGGCGAAAGATTCGGGAGCAGCTCCATTTTTGAAATCCTCAAAGCTGGAGTATCGGTAATATCCTGTTCCGTTGCGCATGTAAGAGTTACTCGCCTTCTGGTGTTCGTAACTGATACCGGTTGTTAATTTATGGGTACCCAGGTAATAGGTGAAGTTGTCTACGATGGTCGTCACCGTATTCTTCACTTTATTATTGTAAGTAAACAATTCATAGCCGGCCGTCATATATGGTTCCAGAATCTGGTTACCCTCATTGTTATATCCGTACATGATGTCAATGAAAGGGAACAAGCCGGAATTTGTACCGCGTTCATCCGTCATATCACTGTAAGTAAATAGCAGCTGATTGGATATGGCAGATGTAAAACGGCTGTTTAATTCGGCAGTAACAGAGTTTACAATATTCTGCAAGGAATAGCAGGAATTAGCGTATGACATGGAATATTGGGAAACACGGTCATAAGCCAGGCGATATCCGGTATTTCCGGAACTTCCATTTGGAGCATTCCAGGTTTTGTTGTTTGTAAAGTTATAACGTACGCTCAATTTATTCCCTTTATCTATATTCCAGTCGATACGCCCCAATAGTTTCAGATTAGTGATATCGGCAGGAAAGTTAGTGAAAGAACCGGTGTCATAACCATATTTGTCTTTTAGTATCTGAGAGAATTCAACCATATCTGCTGCTGTGGCACGGGAGATGGTAGAGCTGTTAGGAGTTTCACCTTCTTGGGCAGCGCGCCATTTTACAACCTGCTGCGGACTCTTTTCATACTCTACATTTGCAAAGAAGAACAGCTTGTCTTTAATGATAGGACCACCCAATGTAGCACCGTAAACAGTCTTGGACTCTTCGGCACGCGCCCCGAAATCAGTATTGCCAATTTTGTTACCGCGCATCACTTCATTGTTGAAGTACATATAAGCGCTGCCTCTGTAAGCGTTTGTACCCGATTTCGTAATGGCATTAATACCTGCACCGATAAAGTTTGCCTGACGCACATCGTATGGGGCAATCACAACCTGTACTTCATCAATGGCATCCAGTGAAATAGGATTTCCACCTCCGGGCAGATTAGAAGACAAGCCGAAGTTATTATTTAAGTTCGCGCCATCTACCGTGAACGTATTGGAACGTCCGTCGCGGCCTCCAAAATTGTTTCCTGACGCATACGGGGAAATGCGGGTAAAATCGCTGATACTACGGTTAATACTGGGCAATGTGGTGAGCTGCTCAGAAGAAATATTGGTAGTAGCTCCTGTCTTTTCAGCACTGAACTTTGACTTGCTGGCTGTAATGGTGATTTCTCCCAATAATTCCGAAGCTTCGTGCAGGGTTACATTCAAAGAATAAGTCTCACCTAGTTGCAGCTGGATGCCTGTATAGATTGCAGTCTGATAACCTACATATGATACCGTTACCTTGTAAGGACCACCGGAGCGCATGCCTTGCAGACTGAAACGTCCGTCTATATTGGTAACAGTACCGTAACTGGTTCCGGAAGGTTCGTGTACGGCTACAACCGTAGCACCGATGACAGCTTCTTCGTCAGCCACCACTTTACCACTCATTCCGGCAGTAGTTACCTGTGCCTTGAGCATTCCTGTAAGGGAAAGCAAAAGCACAAACAGGAATAACATCTTTTTAGCCATGATTTTTTTAATTTAAACAGGAATAAACTGAAAGTTGTAGAAAACGATGCAAAAGTATAAAAAAAGCAAAATACTCTTATTCCTAAAGTGTTAAATCCTCATTTCTTTTTTTGCAGAGTCACTTTCTCACAAAAATGTTTATTCCGGGAGACAATGTATAAGTTTAAACCGTACCTTTGCAGCGGATTTAACTTTTGGTATAAAAAAGAGACATTATGGACTCATTGAAAATCAACAAAGTACAGTTGCGTAATTTACAGATAGAAGACTACGAGCAACTGGCGCAATCATTCACCCGTGTATATACGGATGGAAGCGATGTGTTTTGGACACACAAACAAATTGAAAAACTCATCCGAATTTTCCCCGAAGGACAGATTGTAACCGTGGTAGACGAAAAAATTGTCGGCTGCGCACTTTCCATTATTGTGAATTACGATGATGTGAAGAACGATCATACTTATGCACAGGTGACGGGTAAAGAAACCTTCAATACCCATAACCCTAAAGGCAATATATTATATGGTATTGAAGTCTTTATTCATCCCCAATACCGTGGGCTCCGGCTGGCACGTCGTATGTACGAATACCGCAAGGAGCTTTGTGAAACTCTGAACCTGAAAGCTATTATGTTCGGTGGACGTATTCCCAACTATTATAAATACTCAGATCAGCTTCGCCCGAAAGAGTATATAGATAAGGTAAAGCAGAAAGAAATTTTCGACCCTGTATTGACCTTTCAGCTTTCCAATGATTTCCACGTACGCAAGGTAATGCGCAATTACTTGCCGAATGACGAGGAATCCAGGCATTATGCTTGTCTGTTGCAATGGGATAACATTTACTATCAGGAACCCACAGAAGAATATATTGCACCGAAAACCACCGTGCGCGTAGGATTGGTGCAGTGGCAGATGCGGAGTTATCAAACGCTGGATGACCTGTTTGAACAGGTAGAATTCTTTGTGGATGCCGTATCCGATTATAAGAGTGACTTCATTCTTTTCCCCGAATACTTCAATGCCCCACTGATGGCAAAATTCAATAATGAAGGGGAGTCACAGGCCATTCGCGGACTGGCGGCTTATACAGAGGAGATTAGAGAACGATTTGTAAAGTTGGCTATCAGTTACAACATCAATATCATTACGGGTAGCATGCCGCTCATTAAAGAAGACGGACTTTTGTATAATGTCGGTTTCCTTTGTCGCCGCGATGGTAGTTTTGAGATGTATGAGAAGTTGCACGTCACACCCGATGAAATAAAAAGCTGGGGATTAAGTGGCGGAAAGGCTTTGCAGACATTCGATACGGACTGTGCTAAGATCGGCGTATTGATTTGCTATGATGTGGAATTTCCGGAATTATCCCGTATTATGGCAGACCAGGGTATGCAGATTTTATTCGTTCCTTTCCTGACGGATACGCAAAATGCTTACTCGCGTGTAAAGGTATGCGCCCATGCCCGTGCCATCGAAAATGAATGTTTCGTTGTCATTGCCGGTAGTGTAGGTAATCTTCCGCGTGTGCACAATATGGATATTCAGTATGCACAGTCAGGTGTATTTACCCCCTGCGACTTTGCATTCCCAAGGGATGGCAAGCGTGCAGAAGCCACACCAAATACAGAAATGATACTGGTATCCGATGTGGATCTGGATTTATTGAATGAATTGCATACTTACGGCAGTGTGCGCAACCTGAAAGACAGGAGAAGCGACTTGTATGAGGTAAGGATGAAAAAATAGAGTCTTTCTTTGCTCTCCGTACGATTCTACTTTATCTCGAACCTCACCAGCATCGAATAATTCAGTTTTATCGTACGGAAAGCATCGTAAGCTTCTGACTGTGATGAACTCACATTGCTCTGGGCTGCAAAATACCGGGGATAACCTGCACTTTCCTGCGGTTCGACAATGCGGATGACATCTCCCAGGCGTTTGCCTAATGCTTCCACCAAATATCCTGCTTTCTTTTGTGCAGCTTTCAGTGCCTCTATCTTACCTTGTTGCCGATAAACCTGCATATCTTTATTCTTCAGTTCTCCGATACGCATGTAGCTGATGCCTTTCGTATCGATAACCTTTAGAATCTCATCAATCTGACTAAAATCGGTCAACGTAATATCAAACCGTTTAGATACCAGGAATTCAAATCCGCGTTCACGCCAATAATCACCTACCTCTTGTGTACGGATGGCGTCTTCCGGAATCCCAATCTTTCGCAAGGCAGCTCTCAGATTTCTCTCTATTCCGATCAATGGCACTTTAGTCCGATAATTCTCCGGTTTGGACTTTCCGTCAAATTCCTCTTCCCAATATTCTTTAATCTCGATAAGATAATGAATCTCGTCGGGCACAAGAGTTATTTCCGAAGCTCCGGTAACTTCAATATACTTCGCATTATCAGCCTCCTGACTGAATGCAGTGCTGCAAACCAATAGAAATACGGCAAATAATAAAAATCTAGTTTTCATAATAGTATGTTCTTTTGAGAATTATACTTGCAATGATACAAAAAAAAGAGGATATTGTGATAATCATCTACTCTCATTTCAAGAATTCATACAAGAAATGTGATATCCTGAGATAACGGCAGAGTCTTTTTAGTTCTTATTTTTAATTGCCCATTCTTTTTCGATAGCTTGGCGAATCATTTCCAGATTATCCCAATTCCTGCCACCGGAAGCGTGCCAACGATTATTAGTAGGATTACAACGGCTATTATAAGCCATGTGCGGATTTCCGAAAATGACGACAACACGTACATGCCAACGCATACACATATCATCCGCTACAAATTGTCGCTTATTGCACAGAATTATTTTCCAGCGATTTTCCTTTGCCAGTCGCATCAATACATTTTGCTGTTCTTGCGGAGTAAGAGCTGTGTTGATGTAATGCAGTTTGAGTGTATTCTTCTTATTCCAATAAGTGATGTAAATGACCGCAACAGAGACGGCAGGAAACAATACGGAAAACCATAAAAACTCCGTTTCTATAATCTCCCCCTTGAGCCTTGCCATCAATGGCATTAGCAGTACGATAGCAGAAGCAAACAAGAGAATAAAAAGATTCTCTTTAGGATAATAATCCTTTTTCTCCTGATTCGTCAGTTCTATCCGGCGGTTCTTTAGTGTTCGTTCTAT
>USSR01000509.1 GCA_900557355.1 uncultured Bacteroides sp. | reverse complement strand
TATGTTAAAAACCCTATAAATAAAAAACACAACCGGCGTGCCAAAGTTCGATGGCTATACCTTTATTATTCATAGTCAAACCATTAAAGTTTTAACAAAGGATTATGAGAGTGGGGAATTCACTCTACAAGTGTGGAATTATTCCACAAAAAAAGTCCGAACAAGCTGTTCGGACTTCTCTTTTACTTAACTGAAACTTCTTACTCTTCATCATCATCCAATGATTCCGTATATTCCAGTTCTCCTTGAACCACAAACAGAATTTCTTCCGGATCATACTCACCCATCTCATCTTTGTGGGCTTCTTTGATGATGTAATCTACGATTTGCCCCAGGTCGACTTCGATGCATCCATCTTCATCCGGCTTTGCATCCAAGATGCCGCTTTCAGAATAATACTCGTCAATCAAATCGAGAAAATAATAGAGCTCATCATCGGAGTACTTCTCTTTTAACTCCTGCGGCAAATAATTCTTGATGTATTCGATGGTTTTTTCGTCATCGAGATCATCCTTTAAGAAATCGTCTTCCAGTCCCATAACAGTTAGTTTTTTAAGGGTTAATACCTTATTATATTATGCTCCTATAAGAGCATCTTTTTTATCTTGTCATCAAAAGCTGATTTGCCAGCAGAACCTACCTGCTTGTCAACCAACTCACCGTTTTTAAAGAACAATACGGTAGGAATGTTACGGATACCATATTCAGCAGCCACATCACCATTCTCATCTACATCACACTTACCGATGAGAACCTGTCCTTCATACACTTCTGCCAATTCTTCTATGATAGGACCTACCATCTTACAAGGACCACACCACGGGGCCCAAAAGTCAATCACTACAGGTTTACCTTCTGCAAGGATTTCCTTATAGTTGCTGTCTGTAATTTCTAAAGCCATTGCGTTAATGATTAATTATTTAATGTTTAATGATTACTGTCAAATTATTTACGGAAGCAAAGATAACTAATTTATCCGGAATTCCAGTTCGGGGCGATCATTTAAATAAGAGATTAACTCACGTCCTACTGAAAGCTTCACAGGTCGGGAAATCATGTCTACTACCGTCTTACTATCAGGATCACTCACCTTAAAATAGAGTTCCGTTGTACCCGGATTCCCTTTCATTAGTGCAGCAAGCTCCGTAACCAAAGCCTGGTTCAACACAGAAAGCGGTATCAGGATAGTAATTTTAGAAATCAGTTTCTCTTTCACATCCGGAAGCAATTCCATAGAAGTAATCTTAACTTCCAACTCATCCTGCTTCCACTGTTTAGGTTGGCAACGAGCCTTAATGAAAAGGAAGGTACGTTCACCCAAATACCCCTGATAGGTTACCCAGTCATTACCAAAGAACGGAAGTTCAGCCGAACCGGAATAGTCTTCAATCTTCGCAATGCCATAAGGATTGCCATTTTTACTGATTCCCCGACGCACAGAAGTCACAATGCCTCCCATCGTTATCTCTCGTCCGACAAGTGCCGTTTTATCCTCCAGTTCAGCCATACGCGTATTACATACATGCTGCAATACTACGGAATATTCGTCCAGCGGATGGGCAGATAGATAAATACCTACCAGATCACGTTCTTTATTCAACCGGTCCAGATCACTCCAGCGTTCAGCTTCAGGTATTTCGGGAGTGGCAATGTCCACTACATTATCTCCACCAAACAACGAGTTGGCAGCCGCCGCCTGGTCTGCCTGATAACGGTTACCATAACGTACCAAAGTTTCCAGAAAAACCTCATTTTTGGAATTCACGGCAAAGTATTGTTCACGTCTCAATTCCGGGAATTCATCAAAACCACCTGCCAAAGCCAAGCATTCCAGATTCTTCTTATTACAAGCTGTCAGGTTGACGCGTTGCACAAAGTCGAATATACCTTTGAAAGGGCCATTCTTCGCACGCTCTTCCATGATATTCAACACGGCACCTTCACCCACACCTTTCACTGCACCAAGGCCGAAACGGATATTTCCTTCCGGATTAACAGTAAACTTCAGATTACTCTCATTCACATCCGGGCCAAGAACCTTGATGCCCATCGATTTACATTCATCCATCAATTTGGTGATGTCAGTAATGTTCGACAAGCTTCGGCTCATCACAGCTGCCATATATTCTGCCGGATAGTTCGCTTTCAGATATGCGGTCTGATAAGCTACCCATGAATAGCAAGTGGCATGAGATTTATTGAAAGCATAAGATGCAAACTTCTCCCAGTCTCCCCAAATCTTTTCAAGTACTTTCGGATCATGTCCGTTCTTGCGTCCGCCTTCAACGAATTTAGGTTTCATATGATCCAGTTTGTCACGCAGCTTCTTACCCATCGCTTTACGCAAGGCATCGGACTCACCGCGGGTAAAGTCCGCCAACAAACGTGACAAAAGCATCACCTGTTCCTGATATACCGTAATACCATATGTATCCTTCAGATACTTCTCCATGACAGGAATATCATACTCAATCGGCTTCCGTCCATGTTTACGATCGATAAAGTCCGGAATATAATCCATAGGTCCCGGACGATAGAGGGCATTCATCGCAATCAAATCTTCGAAAGTAGATGGCTGCAACTCACGCAAATATTTCTGCATACCTGCAGATTCAAACTGGAATGTACCAATAGTACGCCCGTCACTATATAATTTATAAGTAGCAGGGTCGTCAATAGGCACCTTATCTATATTCAACGCCAGCCCACGATGCAAGCGCACATTTTCCACGGCCTCCTTGATGATTGATAATGTTTTCAATCCCAGGAAGTCCATCTTGATCAAACCTGTATCTTCAATGACCGAACCTTCATATTGGGTAACAAGCATCTTCTCACCCGTTTCCTTATCATCGGCAGTGCTTACAGGTACCCAGTCAGTAATGTCATCACGGCAGATAATCGTACCACAGGCATGCACTCCGGTACCACGCACATTGCCTTCCAGCATCTTGGCATATTTCAGTGTATCACGCACCAAAGGATCGGGAGAAGCTTCTGCTGCTTGCAGTTCAGGAACATAATCAATGGCATTCCGTAGATTCAACTTCTTATCGGGTATTTTATCAGGAACCAATTTAGCTAGACGGTCAGACTCAGAAAGAGGAAGTTTCTGCACACGGGCAACGTCTTTAATAGCAAGTTTGGTAGCCATTGTACCATAGGTAATGATATGTGCCACTTTTTCCTGACCATACTTTTGCGTCACCCAACGAAGCACTTCTCCACGTCCGTCATCATCAAAGTCGATATCGATATCAGGCAATGATATACGGTCGGGATTCAGGAAACGCTCAAACAGCAAGTCATATTTAATGGGGTCGATTTTCGTAATCTGCAAACAATATGCTACCGCTGAACCGGCCGCCGATCCACGCCCCGGACCTATCGAAACTCCCATATTACGCCCGGCAGCAATGAAGTCCTGTACAATGAGGAAGTATCCCGGAAAACCCATTGTCTTCATAATATGAAGTTCAAACTTCAAACGCTCCATCACTTCCTCAGACAAAGGATCTCCATAAAATATCTTAGCACCATCAAAAGTCAATTTGGCCAGATAATCCGCTTCCAGTTTGATACGATATAATTTTTCATATCCGCCCAGACGTTTGATTTTCGCTTTGGCATCCTCCTCACTCAACACCACATTACCATTTTCATCCTGAGTGAATTCATCAAATAAGTCCTTCTCGGTATATTTCTGCCGATACCCTTCTTCTGTTCCAAAGTCTTCGGGAATAGCAAAAGTAGGCATGATAGGTGCATGGTCAATGGAATAGTATTCTACTTTATCCAGAATTTCAAGAGTATTGGACAAAGCCTCAGGAACATCAGCAAAGAGCTCGTTCATCTCTGCCTTCGTCTTCATCCATTCCTGCTTGGTATAAAGCATACGATTCGGATCATCCAGATCTTTACCGGTACTCAAACAAATCAGCCGGTCATGCGCCTCAGCATGTTCCTCATTCACGAAATGAACGTCATTGGAACAAATGAGTTTAATATTATATTTTTTTGCAAACTCTATTAATTTGGCATTCGCCTTCTGCTGCAACGGATAAGCTTCATGGTTGGCACGCGGTATAGTAGCCCGATGCCGTTGTAATTCCAGATAATAATCTTCACCGAAAAGATTTTTATACCAGCGTATGGTTTCTTCCGCATCTTCCAACTGGTCATTGATAATCTTCTTAGGCACTTCACCACCAATACAAGCCGAACATACAATCAAACCTTCGTGATACTTCTCCAACTCATTACGGTCGGTACGCGGACGCATATAATAACCTTTGGTCCAAGCCCTGGATACCAGCTTAATCAGATTATGATAGCCTTTCTCATTTTTCGCCAATACAATTAAGTGCCAACCGCTTTGGTCAGGTTTACCTTCTTTTTTATCCATAGTACGGCGAGCCACATACATCTCACAACCAATGATTGGTTTAAACAGCTTATTTTCAGCTTCCGCAATCTTCGCACGACAGTCAGCAAGTTCCGCTTCCTTATCATCGCAAGCAATCTCGCCGCTTTCAATACCAGCCATCCGTTTTTTAAGATCTTTGATCTCCCCCTTCGGTCCGCTATTCTTTTTGTTAACGTAGTTAGTGAATTCCTTAATGCCGAACATATTCCCGTGATCAGTCACGGCTATTCCCTTCATTCCATCTTTCATAGCCTTGTCCACCAACGCACTTACGCTGGCCTGACCATCGAGTAAGGAATACTGGGTATGAACGTGCAAATGAACAAAATCCTGCATAAATATCTCCTTTCAATTAAGAGCATAAAAGTACAACCTATATAAGACCTAACAAAAATATTTCCCTAAAAGTTATCAACAGATGCATTTCTCCCTCCAAATGCTTGTTAGATTTTCAAAATAAGCCTATTTTTGCCGATAATTTGTATTCAAGAGAATAAAACAACTTAGATGAGTCGACTAAAAAAGCTAAAAAAGATACGAATTCACCGCGAAGGGACACACACACTGGCCGGTAGCTTACTATTGCTATTGGTTGTCAATTCAGCACTTTATTTTGGGCTGGAATGCAAATTACCGTTCTATATCGTAGCTGTGGTCAGTATCGTCCTGTATGGAATGCTGGTGAATTTCTTCCGATGCCCTATCCGCCTATTTGGCCAGGAAGACACCGAAAAGATTGTGGTGGCACCTGCCGATGGCAAAATAGTAGTCATAGAAGAAGTAGATGAAAACGAATACTTCCACGAC
>USSR01000508.1 GCA_900557355.1 uncultured Bacteroides sp. | reverse complement strand
TTTATAGCCATTGGTAAAACGAGCCACACCGGTGAGATAAGCAGGATAGTGGTGCGTATCGAGTTCGTCGAAATCCGCCCAGGGGTGGATGACATGACGTTTTTGCGGGTCGTAAGTACGGAACAGGCTATCAATTGCAGTATTCCATCCACCTTCGTTACCATTACTCCAGAGCACGATACAGGGATGATTCACGTCACGCGTCAACATTTCACGAACAAGACGAGTACCTGTAGGGGTATCATAAGCATCTTGCCAACCAGCCAACTCGTCGATGTAGAGTAAACCAAGGGAGTCGCAGGCATCCAGGAAGTGTTCATCAGGGGGATAGTGAGAACGGACGGCATTCATGTTCATCTCTTTTATGAGCTTGACATCCTGTATGCTGAGTTCTTTATTCGTAGTTCGTCCGCCATCGGGGTGGAAAGTGTGCCGATTGATGCCTTTCATAACAAGCTTGGTACCGTTCAGGTAGAGTCCGTCGCGAGGACGGAAATCAATGGTGCGGAAGCCGATGCGGGTATCCATGGAGTGAATGACGTTTCCTTCCTTACCGAGCAGAGAAACTGTAAGCCGATAGAGTACAGGAGACTCAGGAGTCCACGGAGATATACCGTCGAAATGAGCAGTCAGCAACTGAACGGAATCTTTAGTAACTTTCACGGGACGGTGTTCGGCATCCTTGGCAGATATCGGTGCCACTTCCATGGAAAGACTTTCTTCTCCGGTGGTACCTTGCAAATGTACTTCTACTTTTAGCTCTCCATCCGCACGGGCATCTACAGCCATGCGTTCGATATGCGTAGCCGGCTTTGCTTCCAGCCATACGGGGCGATATATTCCACCAAAGAGCCACCAGTCCGCCTTGCGCTCGGCAGCGTTGATGGACTTGTTGTCAGAGTGCTTCTTTACACGAACTTCAATTTGATTGTTGCTTCCGAATTTCAGCAGATCGGTGACGTCATAAGAGAAGCGATAGAAGCCTCCCTGATGTACGGGGCCTGCGGATTGGCCATTGACGAAGACTTCGGTATCAGTCATTACGCCACCAAACCAGAGGCGTACATTCTGTCCCTGCCAGTTGCGGGGAACACGGAAAGAGCGCTTATAAGTACCTTCTTCCATCGAAGGATTCTTCACTCCGGCTTTCTTATACCAACGGCCATAGGTATATTCACCGAAGCCTTGCAGTTCCCATTGTGAAGGAACTTCTATTTTACTCCAACGCCCGCTGTTGTGTCCTTCGGATACACGAAACTGCCAGGTTACGGTGTTACCCAACCCTGTGCCGGAAAGATATTGACGTTCTGTTTCCTGAGCTTGTACAACCCAAGCTGTCAGTAAGAAAAGGATAGTACCCAAAAAGTGCTTTCTACTCATAGTATTTGGCTTTATTATTCGATTTTACAAAGAAAGGCATTCTCTGGCAAACAATAAATAAGCAGAATGATTTTCTGGCTGTACAAAATGACGGAGAGATTATCTCCGCTTCTTCCCACTTAACTCTTTATATCACAAGAAGTCACTCATTCCGCCTCACTGCGAACAAAAAGCTATCAAAACAATCCTTTTCCCAACAGAACATTTTCCACAAACAGTTCAAATAGAATCCGGCTGCATAATTTATAGAATATAAATGCAGTATTTCCGTATAAAACAGACAACGAATGCAATACTTATGCAAGAAACTATAGTTCTTTCACAAAGGAACTATAGATCTAACGCAAACAATCTATAAATGAAACACGTCTGATCTATAGATGAAGAACAAACGATCCATGGATCGAACATAAACGGTCTATAGATGGGAAGCAAACTATGTGTTTTCAGTGGACAGACCATCTGTTTTTCTTTTTTCAGAGTTGTACGTATTTCTGTATTCCACTCTCAATCAACAATATGCTGATTTCCGTTCGTTTCTTTTCGTTCTCCCCCTCCGTCGGACGGAAATATCACATTCTCATTATGCATAAAAAGCAAAGTGTCAAAGTGCTTTCCGCTTTAACTTTACAATAAATCTTCCTCCTCTACATTCGTCTCACGCCCGAAAGACCTGTATTCTAATGGAGTAAATCCTGTACGTTTTTTGAAGAGAGAGAAAAAGTGTTCAGTAGATTTATAATCGAGCATAAACGAAATTTCCTTTACCGATTGGGAAGTGCCAACCAGTAACTGCTTTGCCTTACGCAACTTAAGTTCCTGGAAATACTTAGCAGGCGCATATCCCGTATAATCCTTAAAAACCTTACGAAACCAAGAATAACTGATATTCAATTTCATGGCCAACTCTTCCGGGTCAATATCCTTGAATATATTCTCATTCATAATAATTTTCGCCTGTTCAATCTTTTGATCAACATCACCCATCTCGAATATCTTGTTCTTGGATATGGAAAGAATCATTCCTATCATGTGCAATACAATACCTGAAAGATATTGCTGGGATGAAATCTTATCAGCCTCAGCTATCTCCAATGCACGTGAAAAAAGGGTAACCAGTTCCTCATTCAGACCTACTTCCAGTATTTGATTGTCTTTAGAGAGGAAGCCTCCTCTCAGCATATCATCGATGACCGGCCCCTCAAAACCGATATAATACTCATTCCAGCCTGTTTGCTGATATGGATGATACGTATGCCATTGCCCAGGGAAAAGAACCATAAGCCTGCCTTTACAGACTTGTTTCTCCGGAGTAGTATCGGAAGCAAACAAACCTCGTCCTTTAGTTATATAAACCAACTGATATTCACGTAAAACACGCCCCTTCTGGGCATTAAAGAAATATCCTGAAGGATGATCCTTCAAGGGATAAGGAGAATTTGGCTGAATGGACTGGAACCCCACGGTATTTACCCACAGACCAAATTTCTGGTCCATATCATTCACTATCAAATATTTGAATTCAACCCCTAAATCATTATAGTTCTTAGTCATAACACGTGTTTTACATAATAGATATGTGGCAAAAATAGAAATTATTTATGAATAAAAAAATGTCCGTTCCGGCTTTATTCTAAAATATACCGGAGCGGACTAATAAAAACGAGTAATAGGGGAAAGATTATTTTTTTACAACAATTTTATCATATTGTTCTTCGGCCTTTATTTCTGTGTACTTGGGTGCATCTATCATTTCAACCAATGCACGGAGTACAGGGCCTTCGCCCATAGGATCATTTTCCTGTGTAGGACGGTTATAATAATATACCAATGAAGGCATGATACCTGTTCCTACACAAATAGAAGTAACATCTCCATTATCAGAAATCTTTTTCATCATACCTTTCAATCCCTGCTCAGCTACGTAAATGAAATCAGGATGTAGCCATCCTTCTTTCACACCACGGGCAATACCAAAAACAAACATTGCTGTTCCTGTGATTTCTTCATAAGAATCTTCTTTATCCAACAACTGATGCCAAAGTCCATTCTTACCTTGATAACGGGCTACACCACTTGCTTGTTGGCGGAAATTTTCGATAACAGCTTCACGCATCGGATGATCTTTCGGCATCATACTAAGCAGATCAGCCTGTGCCATAAATACCCATCCGTTAGCACGGCTCCAGTGAGCTACTCCATGCTCCTTGTTGTCCGTATGATAACAATGATAATAAATCTGTTTTTCAGGACACCAAAGATAACGGGTATAGTTTAGCACCTGATTGGCAGCATCATTAAAATACTTCTCATCACCGGTCATCTTACCCATGCGTGCCAGAAAAGAAATTGCCATAAAGGCATCATCTGCCCAAATCGTATTGACATGCGGCCATATACGGGCAATAGTTCCATCCACCAAACGAGGTTCACCGTAATTCAGGTGTTCGGCTGTTTCGTTAACATAATCCAGAAAAGATTGATTAGGATATCTCATCTGCAGTTCAATCAGACTGGCTCCCATCGGACCATTATCATCCAGACGCTTGCCACGGAAGATCATGTGCCAACTCAATTTTCGCACGGCATTCCAACCATCTTGTTTAAAGGCCTCATCGTACTGTTTGCGAAAGAATTCAAGATTACCTTCATTGAACACAAAATTCATGTTCTTCAAAACATATTTCTCATACTTCTTGTCAGCAAGTTTATCTCCCAGTTCCATGAGAGCCATATTGGTTACACCATTCGTATAATGCCAGTTATTGTACTTGCATGCTACCTTCACATTCATGTCAAGAGGTAATTTCTTGACGGACTTATAAGTTTCACCAGTCTTCGTATTCTTAAACTCGTATGTGGTACTGGCAAGAATGCGGTCTGCAATCTTTACAGCAGCTTCTCTTGCCGTCATATTGGTCTGGGCAGCGAGAGTTGTTACTGCCAACAGCAGAGCGAGAGAGAAGAATATTCGCTTCATATTATACTTTTAAAGAATTAGTAAAGTAGATAGCAGTCAATAAGAAATGCCTGCCATCTACTTAAGAATCATTTAGGCAGATTAAATGCACGAGTCATTTCCTGCATTTGTTCTTGGCTCATACCGTCAGGTTCAAAGCCCATATTTTTGGCTGCAATATAAATCAGGGCAGACTTATTCAGTACATCCACCTGATCGAAAGCCGACATGATATCCACATCCACTGCAAATACACCATGCTTTTCCCACATAGCCACATCATAATCTTCCAATTGTTCGATGGTAGCTTCTGCCAATTTTACGGAGCTTGGCAATTCATAAGGAATAATACCCAAACCACGCGGACAGAAAGCCTTAGTTTCGGGAATCATACTCCAAAGCAAATTGGTAGCAACATCTTTTTCAAGGAATTTCTTACAATGAGTCATAGCAATCAATTCAATGGGATGAGTATGCAACGAAGCTTTATAAGGCGAACCTTTCTCAATCAGACGATTGTGTACACTGAGATGGGCAGGTAATTCAGAAGTAGGCATCACAGGATGATCCGCAATAATCACATAACTGGCACAGTCATCCAGAATACGAATTACAGAACCATGTTCCATCGGCCAACGAGCCAAATCGCGCATACGCTTATTAGTTCCTTTGCAATAGAAATAGCAACCTTTCAGATAAGGTAGAGTAGCACCGATCTGCTTTACATCGCTAATAGCAGGCAACGACTTTATCTCATCGTCTACAAATTCAGTAATATTCAGTGTGATGTTGCCGCCATTACGTTCAGCCCATCCCTTTTGCCAGAGATATCCGGCAACTTCTGCCACTTGATTGACTGCATAAGTCAATGCCTGGCGATTTTCGAGAATTGATTTCATTATAATAAATTAAGTTACGCT
>USSR01000507.1 GCA_900557355.1 uncultured Bacteroides sp. | reverse complement strand
TTTCGTCCTGAGTAGAAAGCAGGCTATTGTTAAAAAGGAAGACATCACGGTTCGTCTCTATCTGACGGACTGACAAAGCTATCTTGCGCTTATCATGCTTATACGTATATAGTTTACTGATGTTCCAACTGAGGCGCACGCCCACCGTGCCGTTCAGTGTCCAGTCATGGTTAAACATATCATTGAACATATCATATCCCGGATAGCCGTAATATCCTTGTGCAAAAAGACTTAATTTAGGTTTTAATCCGGCATTCAGCAATTTCAGTTCGGCATTGGTCTGCAAGAACTGGGTATCGAAGAGGCTCAGTTCCGGACGGAGGTTCTCGTAAGAAGCGGGCATTTCAGCGCCAGGTTTTTGTAAAGAAGATGCGGCGTCTATTTCTTTGCCTATGAAGATTGACAGCATTTTCTGATAGCTCTCTTTCATGGATAAGAGTTCTGTCATTTGCTGCCGTGCTTCCAGATACTCGGCCTTCACCACATCCACATCTGCCTTCATGGCTGTTCCGTTTGCTAACATTGATTCCAGCTTCCGGCTATTCGATGATAATAGTGTCTGCAACTCTTCGTTCAACTCTATCTTATCTTCTATCAAAAGGATACCGAAAAACAGATTATTCACTCGGTCACGGATGGCATACATATCCACATCCATCTGAGCCATTTGTGCGACACCTTGCAACGTGGCCACTTTTTTCTGTGCTTCCAGGTTTCCACCATCCCAAATCACCTGATTCAGGTCAAGACCTATTTTATACTGGTCTTTGTTCAAGCCCTTGTAATCATATCCACTACTCTCCAGCATATCACTCAGCGCATCCGGAAGAGTTGCCACATCCGATTGATAAGTGGCCTGTCCGTTAAAGGCGAACTGTGGCAAATACCCTTTATTTATATTCTTCACCGAATAAGAGGTGGTTTGCCTGATTAACTCATACTTCCTGAGAAGCGGATAATTCTGTTGCGCAAGTCGCTGACATTCATCTAAAGTCAACTGGCCACTTACTGATAAGGGCACCATGAGAATGCTTGCCAAAGCACAAACTGTTTTTAAATACTTAATCATAACTGTATGTTTTTAAATGAATACTGTTTATTCAAATTGACAATGCAAAGTTAGAGGGTTGGCAACTGGTAAAAAATGCCAAGGCGCAGCATTCATTGAGCAAATTCAACGATTTTATTTAAATCGCCCTCTTTTTATAGGATATAAATATGTCATTTTGTATTTTTGCCCCAAAATAGAAGTTACTAATGGATACTATCGACTTTGACAAGATGGAAGTGCTTCTCAGCAACTTCATACCTGAATACAGAAATAAATCCGGGCTATTTTTATGTCTGGAGGGTTCATCGGAGGTTTTAATAAACGACCAGCTATACCAGATGAAAAGAGGAACACTCTACATCATCAGTCCGCTGGTAACGATTTATAAGGTATCGCAAAGCCCTGATTTCAAAGGAATACATATTATTGATGAAATAGAGGTGTTCTATTCCGTCATTCACTCTATTATCGATACGATTCTTCATCTAAAGCTACGCAACAGCCCATGTCTGCAATTGGTAGAAGATGACATACAGTTTATCATTCACCAAAAGGAGCTTATTGACAAAAAGAGGCAGTCGGTACAGAACCCTGTTACAGAAGAAGAAGCGACCTTAATCCGCCACATGATACAGCTAATTGAACAAGAAACATTGCTGGAAGTAATCAGTATCTATTTTCGTGAGAGAATTGTCAAGTCCGAGACTATTGGAAAGAGTGAGTCAGTAGTCTATAACTTCATCTATTCCCTGCACATGAACTATAAAACCAAACGTACAGTGGCTTTCTATGCCGAAGAAGCAAAGCTCTCAACAGGACACTTCACCTCCATCATCAAACAGAAAACAGGACAAACGCCGTCTGAATGGATTGTTGCCATCACTATCGTCAACGCCAAACTACTGCTTGAAAAATCTCAGAAAAGTATAAAAGAAATAGCCGGAGAACTGAACTTCCCGGAACAATTTACTTTCCGCAAGTACTTTAAGCAATATGTAGGCATACCACCCAAACAGTATAGATTATCAAGAAGAACGGACTCAGAGGAGACACAAAGCGAAGATGATTAAACTCTAATAAATACAAAAAAAGAGGAGGTTGTGTCGAAACTCTGACAAGCGTATCATTTTGTCATCCTGAGCTTGTCGAAGGATCTCTTCTCTGTGCATTCAGGGGAGTAGATCCTTCACTACGTTCAGGATGACAGAGCGAAATGATAGTGATTCTTACTTTTGACACAACCTCCTCTAAATATAAAGTTATGTGGTGCAATCTTTTATGATGGAGTAGCGTATTTCACTTTCAGCTCCTCTACTCCCATTCCGGTAAAATAGTCTTCAATAAAATCCCAACGCTTCGCATCGTCCATTCCATCCGTCCCGAAGAAGAAGGAAAACAGTGCGATCTGTTCCTGGAACACCTGTTCATTATTCTCAAGAATCAAATTGTGATATTCATCGGAAGATGCGATCTGTTGCAGGCTCTTCGGATCATCGAAACATACCAGCACACAAGGTGTACCCCCTCCTTCGACGCTGAATGAAAGACAGTCGAGCATAGAAAGCAGGTTAAGCAGCATATTCAGATCAGAGAATGGCGTACTGTAAAACAATAAACGATCTCCTTTTTTACCGACAATACGTTGACTGAATAGTTTCTGATAGCGGGATAACAAAAGGTCAAACCCTTTTGTCACTGTAAAAGAGAGTTCGTTGGAATCCTTCTTTTTCACACTACTGATATAGCTCACACTGCGTCCCTCTTCTGTACGTGACTCCAGCAACGAGCCAATAAAGCGTTTTGCCGATGGTACATCCATACCATGTTCGGCAAAGACCGCACGCAATTCTTCTTCATCAAAACGTCCTTTTGTCTTCCGTAACTTATCGACAAGCAGAGTCTTCAAGCTATTGAACAGTGCATCCATCCGTTGACGAATTACGGTGGCATCTTCTTTCAGCAAAACCTCATGCTTACCAACAGATACTGCACGAGAGCCTTCCCACAATGTTCCACTATTCAATTTTTGCTTAAATTCCCGATAACCCAACTCAGCGAAGCGCTCTTCCCACAGTTTTTCCAGACGTGCTGTGTACACGTCTTCCGTACCTTCCACTTTAGTAAGATAATCTTTGAATTCACGAATAAAAACATCGCCTGTCTTATCCTGGATATATCCTTCCGTCAATAGATTCTGCGGACTGACCTCCAACAACTTCTTTCCGTAACGATGGCTCAAATCATCTTCCAACCATAATAAAGCTGTCTTAATCAACTGTCCCAATTCTGCCTCGTATTCCAGCTTGTTTTTCATTCGCGGCAATTTCACCACAAATTCGAAGTCGGACAAAGACACCAGCATTTCTTGCTTTTCGCCTTTCATCCGATATACTTCCATCAGCTTTTTCAGTATCAACGCCAACTGTTCCTGTGCTATATTACCCGCCATATGCAGGCGTTTCATATAATAAAAGTCACGTTCATGATAATCCGTTGCCGAAACGCCATGAATATCCGTATCACGCGCCGCACGTCCTATCTCCTGTATATAATCCACAAAGGTACTGGAAGGTGCCACATGATATACCCGGTCGATGTCGCTGATATCCACACCCATACCGAATGCCTTTGTGGCTACAATCATACGCTTCTCTCCTTCCTTGAACTCCTGTACAATTGCTGCTTTCTGTTCCTTGTCCTTCTTGCCATAGTAAGAAGCTACCAAACGCCAATCAGCAGGTTGTACCCACGTCTTCAGACGCATATCGATGCCACCCGCAAAAGGATAATAAAGAATCGTTTTATGCCCGTCGAGGAAATCATCTACACGGCCAGCCACTACACGCTGTTTGGCTTTATCGTACGTTTCGCCTTCTTCTATTTCCATCTGACGGATATCGAATCCGATATTCCTACGTTTCACCGTACCTGCATAGAGCACACACGGTTCCATTTGCAATGAACGAATCGTTTCGAACACCATATCGTTGCCTCCTTTCGGATTCCAGACAGCAGTAGCCGTCAGTGCAAAAAGCGGAAATGCATAGCCCAGACTCTTCTTCAGACCTTGCAGATAACGTCCCAAGAACCAATAGTCCACCCGGAACTCTTTACCCCAAGTAGTTACTGTATGAGCCTCATCCACTACAACCAAACCAATACGACGCTCACCCGCGAAGTGCTTGATATCATATGAAAGCAATAATTCCGGCGAAAGATAAAACAAGTCCACCTCACCTTCACGCACCTGCCGATATACCTCATTCTTTTGCTCAGGCGATAAATCGGAAGAAGCATACGCTACGCGTGTGTATCCCAAATCTTGTAAACCTTCCACCTGATCCACAATCAGTGCCTTCAGAGGAGATACAACAATAGTAAGCAACCCGTATTCATTGCCCAGATAGATACCAGGCAATTGGAACAATAAGGATTTTCCAGCCCCGGTAGGTGCTGTCAGCAGAATATTATCCACATCCGTTTCCCCATTCCGTGCCTTTTCCGCTTCAACAATGACACTTTCTATCAATTGCCCCTGCGAAACGTGGAGCGTCTCTTTCCCCTTGAATAAGTCGTCATACACTTCTAGGTCACGAAATTGTTCGTACCCGTAAGTCCCTTTTAACAGTGTATGCACCGCTTCCCGGCAATCTCCGGGCAAATGCCGTTCTTTCAATTCCGGCAAGCGGCGTACCGTTTCTTCTTGTGTTTCAGTCATAATGGAACAAATATAAAAAAGAGGCAATCCATTAACCTGTCGAAAACAGATTTTACGGACTACCTCTTTCTATGTGTTAACTACCTCGTATCCCCTTAGGTATGGCAAGGCTTTAAAAAGCGTATCTAATACTCCTCTTCGTTAAAGAAGAAATCCTCTTTGCTCGGATAGTCGGGCCATATATCTTCGATGCTCTCATAAATATCGCCTTCATCTTCCATTTCCTGCAAATTTTCAATCACTTCAAGCGGAGCGCCCGAACGTATGGCATAATCGATTAATTCGTCCTTGGTTGCCGGCCAGGGAGCATCTTCCAGTTTAGATGCTAATTCCAATGTCCAATACATAAGTTCTAAGTATTAAAATTGTGAATATTAAGTCCTACTTTCTATTTTTCGGCAAAAGTATAATAAAATCTCTCACTTACAACTATTATCCCAAAATATTTCATCTTTTTTCTCATCCTGGTTGATCTTCCGTGACAATACAAACAAAT
>USSR01000506.1 GCA_900557355.1 uncultured Bacteroides sp. | reverse complement strand
AAGAGATATTCTGGTACGCCGTGCCCGTATGGAAGGCAAAAATGCCTGCTGGGTACCGGGTACTGACCACGCTTCTATCGCTACTGAAGCGAAAGTAGTAAATAAGCTGGCTGCACAAGGAATTAAGAAAACGGATCTCACCCGTGACGAATTCCTGAAGCATGCCTGGGAGTGGACAGATGAGCATGGTGGCATCATCCTAAAGCAGCTGCGTAAACTCGGTGCTTCCTGTGATTGGGACCGTACCGCTTTCACTATGGACGAAAAGCGTAGCGAAAGTGTATTGAAAGTATTTGTAGACCTATACAATAAGGGATTGATTTATCGTGGTGTACGTATGGTAAACTGGGACCCGAAGGCTTTGACTGCCCTTTCTGATGAAGAAGTTATCTACAAGGAAGAGCATGGCAAACTGTATTATCTGCGCTATAAAGTGGAAGGTGATGCAGAAGGACGCTATGCTGTGGTAGCTACTACCCGTCCTGAAACGATCATGGGTGATACCGCTATGTGTATCAATCCGAACGACCCGAAGAACGAATGGTTGAAAGGTAAGAAAGTGATCGTTCCTTTGGTAAATCGTGTTATTCCGGTAATCGAAGATGATTATGTAGATATTGAGTTCGGTACAGGTTGCCTGAAAGTAACCCCTGCGCATGATGTGAACGACTATATGCTGGGTGAAAAGTATAACTTGCCAAGCATTGATATCTTCAACGATAATGGTACATTGAGCGAGGCTGCCGGTCTTTATATCGGTATGGATCGCTTTGATGTTCGTAAGCAGATTGAGAAAGACCTGAATGCTGCCGGCCTGTTGGATAAGGTGGAAGCCTATACCAATAAGGTAGGTTATTCTGAGCGTACCAACGTGGTTATAGAGCCGAAGCTTTCTATGCAATGGTTCCTCAAAATGCAGCATTTTGCAGATATGGCATTGCCTCCTGTAATGAATGACGATCTGAAATTCTATCCTGCCAAGTATAAGAATACTTATCGTCACTGGATGGAGAACATCAAGGACTGGTGTATCAGCCGTCAACTGTGGTGGGGACATCGCATTCCGGCATACTTCCTTCCAGAAGGTGGATATGTGGTAGCTGCTACTGAAGAAGAAGCTCTGAAACTGGCAAAAGAGAAGACCGGCAATCCGGCCCTGACCATGGAAGATCTTCGTCAGGATGAAGACTGTCTGGATACTTGGTTCTCTTCTTGGCTGTGGCCCATCTCTTTGTTTGACGGTATTAATAATCCGGGAAATGAGGAAATCAATTACTACTATCCGACAAGTGACTTGGTAACCGGTCCGGATATTATCTTCTTCTGGGTAGCCCGCATGATTATGGCAGGTTATGAGTATGAAGGAAAGATGCCGTTCAAGAATGTGTACTTTACGGGTATCGTTCGCGATAAGTTGGGACGTAAGATGTCCAAGTCCCTCGGTAATTCTCCCGACCCGTTGGAACTGATAGAGAAATATGGTGCCGATGGTGTGCGTATGGGTATGATGCTGGCTGCTCCTGCCGGAAATGACATCTTGTTTGATGATGCTCTTTGCGAACAGGGACGTAACTTCTGTAACAAGATATGGAATGCCTACCGTTTGGTAAGTGGTTGGAAAATAGATGACAGTCAGCCTGTACCGGAAGCTGCAAGACTGGCATCTTGCTGGTTTGAATCCAAGCAGAATGAGGTTGCTGCCGAGGTAGCTGACTTGTTTAGTAAATATCGTTTGAGTGAAGCTCTTATGGCTGTTTATAAATTGTTCTGGGATGAATTCTCTTCTTGGTATCTCGAAATTATTAAGCCGGCTTACGGGCAAGGTATCAACAGTTCAATTCATGCTGCTACGATTGGTTATTTTGATAATCTGCTTCATTTACTTCATCCGTTCATGCCGTTCATTACCGAAGAACTCTGGCAACAGATGTATGAGCGCGAAGAAGGTGAAAGTATTATGGTATGTCCTTTGACTATAAATACTTATGTAGATACTGATACTATCCGGCAATTTGAAGTGGTGAAAGAGGTGATCAGTAACATTCGCTCTATCCGTTTGCAGAAGAATATTGCTCAAAAGGAACCGTTGACATTACAGGTTGTGGGTGAAAATCCAATTGCTGAGTTTAATGCGGTGATCCTAAAGATGTGTAATCTTACAGCAATTGATGTGGTAGATGCTAAAACTGAAGGTGCTGCTTCATTCATGGTAGGAACTACGGAATATGCTGTACCTTTGGGTAATATGATTGATGTAGAAGCTGAAATAGCCCGTATGGAAGCTGAATTGAAGCACAAAGAAGGTTTCCTGCAAGGTGTCATGAAGAAGCTGAGCAATGAGAAGTTTGTGAATAATGCTCCTGCCGCTGTCCTTGAACTGGAACGTAAGAAACAGGCGGATGCGGAAAGTATTATCAACTCTCTGAAAGAGAGTATTGCTGCGCTGAAGAAATAAGCCTTTTGGTCCGGGAGTTCTCCCGGACCTTTTACTATAAACGAATTAGCCCTTGCAATATCCGATTACTGCAAGGGCTAATTTATTTTTTATAAATCAAATGCTATTACTTTTCCAGCAGTTCTTTCAGAAAAGAATCCAACTCTTCATCCAGACCTTTCAGCAATTCTTCGTTCACAAGCAACGTGTCATCATCCATTAGCAGTAACTCTGCAATTGTCTCCTTTTCATCATCCACTAATACGAAAGAGTAAGGTTTCAGGATAGCCAGTTTTTCAAAGTCACCTCCGTTCTTCATGTTGTGGAGTAAGGTAGAAAGAATACGTTCTGCATTTTCGTAGAAATCATCTCCGTCATAAGTCATCCATTCCTCAATAGAGGCACACGCCAGATATTCGTCTTCGTCATCAAAGATGGATAGTTCGCCGGAATTCTGGTTGGTTTGCAGATGAATGTCGGTCACAATAGTTTGCTCGCAGCCGCAAGTGTATTTACTGACTGCTTGTCTTATGGTCTTTTCTAAGAGTGATAAAGATGCTTGGCTCAGTTTCATAATAGGTATTCTTTCTTAATGGATGTTCAAAGGTATAAAAAAAATAATTACTCTTGCATCATTTGATTAAAAATCATTCTTAAATCGTTCCATTTGGACATTCAATCGTGTCATTCCCTCTTTTCGTTCTTGTAATTCATTTAAATAGCGGGTTACTGCAAAGTAGTTGGGAACGTCGCTGACATCTATTCCTCCCTGCTTTTTTTTCTCTTCGATCTTGTCTATGTCGTATGCTTCTTTTTGCGCCTTCAGTGCCCATTCTTCTGCTGTCTGAATGCTATCTTGCATTTCATAACCTAAAGCAACGTTATAGGCTGCATACATTTTCTGTTTTCCCTTTTTCTTCTTCTCGTAAGTCTGTTTCCAAAGCTCAATAGCCTGTTCCCAGTTGTTTTCACGAACATAGACAGCTGCATCACGCATATTTACCGAACCGCTCGTAAACAGATAGCGGGAAGCCGTCTTCCAGTGTGGCAGCATATACTTTACAGGCACAGTGCCGGCAAATTCAGAAGCTTCTTTCAGCATCTCTGTTTCACTAATGAGTCCTGCACCGGCCTGAGCTATGCTGGGGGCAGCATAATCCCAGAAAATACTGTCGTTGGTATTGATTGTTACCATCGGGCCATTTCGGTTAGGCAGATATACTTTTACGGTGGGGTATACCTTTACGTCTATGGTTCCGGCATAAACACCCCATTCGCGCAGGTATTCAATTTTGCGGAGAGAGCGTATTTGTATATTTTCCAAAGCTATCAGGAAATCGACATTCAGGCTTTCGGTAAGACTTTCCACTTCACTCTTGCTGAGGGTACTTTCGCGGGGAATCATATCATTGGCCCGTAACATAGAATCGCAAATAACGACTTCGTCGAAATAGTTTTCGTTGGCAAGTGCTTCAGCCAGTGCCTCAGTGGTTATTTTTGCATTGCCGTTGAAGTATTTTGTTTTGCGGGCTATTTCCGTCTCATCTTTTTTCTTTTCATCCGTTTCTTCTACGATCAGCTTGTTGTCCGGGATGGATGGCATATTATTTACCACGGCTACACGTTTGAGGCTGGGCGGAAAGCTAACTTCTGCCGGCAGCATATAGTCGATGGATAATTGCTCTACGGTCTGGCAACCGCCAAGTAGCAGAGCACAACAGATCCCTAAGAGATGCGAATACTTAGTCATAGGCTTGTTCTTTATCTAAGAATAACAAAAATACACTTTTGTATGGATATATAAAAGCCTCAAACAGATTTTAACCGTTTGAGGCTTTTATTAGTGATTGGGAGAAGGCGATAAGGTGATTATTACCTTATCACTCCTCTCATTACATGTTTTTCCCGTGACAGTTCTTATACTTCTTACCACTTCCGCAAGGACAAGGATCATTACGTCCTACAGTTCTTTCCGCACGAATCGGTTCACGTTTCACTTGCTCACGTGTATCCTGTTGGGCGGCAGCCTGTTGATTCGGATCATTCAGTTCTTGCTTTTGTTCGCGGTATTTGCTCATGTCTTGCTTCTGTTCGGGAGCAGCCTGCTGAATCTCCTGTGGCTCCTGTACCGGAATTTGTCCACGCATCAGGATAGAAACAGTCTGGTTATTGATCTTATTCACCATTGTATCAAACAGATTGACAGACTCCAGCTTGTAAATCAATAATGGGTCTTTCTGTTCGTAGCTTGCATTCTGTACAGAATGTTTCAATTCATCCAGCTCGCGCAAGTTTTCTTTCCATGCCTCGTCGATGACGTGCAGCAAGATAGATTTTTCAAAAGCTTTCACTACTTCCTTACATTCACTTTCGTAAGCGGCTTTCAGGCTGCAGGAGATGTTGTACATACGCTTACCATCCGTAATGGGGATAAGAATGTTTTCATACATATGTCCCTGAGTCTCATACACCTGCTTGATAACCGGATAAGCAACCTGTGCCATGCGGTCAGTCTTGCGCTTGAACAGATCCATGGCTACATTGAAAGCCTCTTCTGCGAGTTTCTCTTTCTTCTCGTTGCGGAACTGCTCTTCGCTGAATGGAGTTTCCATAGCGAGTGTTTGCAGGAAGTCCATTTTGCAGTTTTCGTAGTCGGGAGCTTCAACAGCAGCGGCAACACGATCCCAGATCATGTTCACGATGTCCATGCCGATACGTTCACCCATCAAGGCATGACGACGCTTGGTATACACAACGGTACGTTGTTTGTTCATTACGTCATCATATTCCAGCAAGCGTTTACGGATGCCGAAGTTGTTTTCTTCCACCTTCTTCTGTGCACGTTCG
>USSR01000505.1 GCA_900557355.1 uncultured Bacteroides sp. | reverse complement strand
AAAGAAATGCGCACTCCTGATGTCCTGAATCCGATGGATTCAGCCGCATCGCTGATACCCAACATGGAAACACCGTTTCGGGAAATAAAAGAGCGGGCACGCAAAGTTTGCAAAGAATAGCTTTTACCATAATATAGTGCTATCATCCGCAGACACGCCGGACCACAATCCATGCCATCCAGCTGACGACAATATGGAAAAGAAAATCGCATATTTTTATAGACTTATTTTTTCTATTTCTTTTAGGCAAGGATGCGGACATACCAGATGCTCATAACTTTGTTGATCACCCTCAACATCCTCTACACTGTAAAACCGATACTTTTTCAAACGTTCTTCTTCCAGCATATTGCCGTAATGCAGCAACAATATATTTGTTACACATATCTTCTCATAATAAGGAGTCAACTGAAAATGCAGACATTTCTTTTCTGTCACAATTTGCATCCGTCCTTTATTTCTGAACATTCTGTATTTCTGTTGAACTCCACCTTCCGAATATGGATAATCTGCATTATATACTTTTTCATCATTCCACACGTGCACCAAACGGAATATGCCAACTTCTATTTCTCTGTCATTCATAAAATTGAAATCCGCATACCTTCTATCTATCCGTTCATCCACATCCATAAAAGCCAACCATTCCGTATTAAAAAATGAAGCTATATCCAGCAATATATTTCTATTTTCCAAATCATTAAAACCACATCTTTTCTTTTTCACCTTCAAAACCAGTGACGGATGTTTAGCCAATTTATAAGTATCATCCGTACTTTCATCATCCAGCAAAACAATACCACCAAAATAAGCACTGACATTTTCCAGAAAAGCAGTAATTTGTCTTTCCTCATTATAACTTTGTACCAATAGCAAAGACTTAAAATCCTGTTCCACTTTCTGAGACCACATTTCCAAATCAGTAAAGTAATCAGAACTTAAATACTCACCCAACAGAAAACTATTCTCCTTTTTATGTTGCCAATCGAATATAATATCATTAAAGTCCTCTCCCCAGTTATCATTTATTTTTATTTGGGAAGGTAGAAATATACTTTTCCCCATTTCAATGGGTACTTTTTCTGTTTTCTTTTTCCTCGCCTTCAACTCTCTTTTTTCTTCCCGATGCACTAACTTCACTTCAGGCAAATACAACCTCCTCACACCGGACAGTTCCAGACGAGCACGTACATTGTTGTCATCCCCTCCCCATTTGTCCAACGATTCATCATATCCACCTATGGTAAACAAAAATTCTTTCTTCACCATAATGCTACCAAAAGGATGAGTGAATAAAAAATCATCAATCTCATTCTTATCATAATCCACAAATGCCACCCTTCCTACTGCGAAATGCCGGTCATAATACTCCAGATACTCTCTCATAATTTTAATGGCATCCGTATAGAACTCCGATTCCGGCGAACATACCAATACATACTTTTTAGTGGCATGCTTTATTCCTACATTAATAGTCTTCGAAGGATTCCTCCATTCGTGTTTCCAGTGATTGACTAACACTTTCCAATTAATTAAAGGATAAGTTGCAATAAACTTTAGCAATTCCTTCTCTTCGCTATCTTCATCCAGGCAAATGATAATTTCTATGCCGTTACGTTGGAAGTAAGGGGCATTTACAGGAAGTGCCTTCCTGAATTCCGCCATCTTCTTATAGAATGGAAGAATAACACTTACATCAAAGTTCTGTTCCAAACGTTTCATACGATACAGTAATCAAGCAGTTTATATTGTAATAAGTCATCTACCGACTTCTCTATCTCTTCAACAGACATACTATCTTTCATCTCTTTATATACTGAATTTAATTGCCGTGGAGACTCAAAACAATCCACCAAACATTTCTCTGTTTCATCTATCTCAAACAGGAACTTTCCATATACTTTATCTACCACCCAATAGATGCCAGCCTCATCCGTATGAATATAGTCCATATAGTGATTCTTTTGTAAAAGTACTTTTTCTTTCACTCGGGAAAGAGCTACAAAAAATGAGACCAACCCACAAAGTTTATCGGATGTTTCCCGACAACATTCACACAAGGCATCAGCTGTTTCTATCAGCCCCTCTACCCTTTCGTTCAATACCTTCTTCATCTCATAGCCCATCATCGGCAGCGGAAGATATTCATCTTTTACCCCTCCCAATCTCCCTGAAAACCCGGTACGATACTGCTCCCTGACATTATCCTTTTCTACTAAACCACCAAAGCCACGCTCACCCAATACAAACACGGGCTTCCGCTGCATCACACCTTTTAAGGCAGTGTATCCTTCAGCAATCAGTATATCAGCTTCTCCTATTAGTTGATCCCTATTTTTTCTTGTTGAAAGCTGTATATGCGCATTAACCAAATCGTTAAGTTTATAAGGTTTATCAGTCAGTATATCAATTTCATAATCAATATATATATTCAACAAAGGCAACAAATTCATTAAAGAAATGGTATTACCAACATCAACCAACAACCTTTTGTTCTTCTTTTCCTTAATAGGTGGAACTATGCTCTTTACCATAAATGGAAAAGAAGATTGCGACACGAAACTATTTGAATATACTGTTTCATAGGAATTGATCATCAACACATGAACATATAAAGAAGAGTCAAAAAGCATCTCGCTACAAAAATCATCTGATGATAATACATAAAGCAAAGGAATATTTAAACCTAACTTTTTAAATCCATTGTATCCCTGCCTATTATATGTAATGGCCAAATCATAGTTTGTATGATGTAAATCAAGATTAGAGTTCAACAGATCCATTTCAATAGGCAGTGTATGCAAAATAGAAACTAAATTCATACACACTTCTTGTTGCATACCATTACCGGTACCATTACAAAACAATATTTTTGATTTCATAATTCAACTCTTATAAATCTTCAATACACTTTTTTTTATTCAGGCTGTATATTACAAAGATTGTTTTTACCTATCACTAACTCATAATTGGATATGGAAGGGCACAGATCTTTATTAATACATTGTTTGCAAGGTTTTTCCTTACTTCGCACTCTGAGCCAGACATCCTGTTCTGTCAACTCTTTGTATACAAGTTCCTTTAGAGAAGATTCTTGTATATTTCCAAGCGCAGGGCAATTTACATTCGCGAAGACTTCTCCGGATGGGAAAACGGTTAACTTTCCAAAGAAATTATCATTCAATACTTTATGCCTAAATATTGTTTTTCTATCAATAGGCACAGCAAGTATATCTTCCAAATCAGAAAAAACGAAATCGCGAAAGAAAGCATAGTTGCTTCCGGTATAAAAAGGCTGCACTTTAATAGAAACTCCCTCCGGCAAGTTTAAGTTTTCCAGTTGTTCCATATCAGTTTCTGCAGATACTATCAAATTCCATCGCACTATATCGAAGTGGTATTTCCACATGCAATCAACCAGCTGATTACCTAAGTCTTCCGGATGAACCGAGATTTCCAATATAGAGTTTGTTTGTTGCGCAAACTTTATATACTCATCATTCAAAAAGTTGTATTCCAAGTATAGATGCTTTTTAAAAGTGGATTCAGAAAACTCCAATGATAATTTACGTATATAACTGTTCAGAAGAGGATTGCCTCCCGCCAATAAGTCCACTCGCTGGATACCGCATATCTGAAGTTGATGTAACAAGCGAGTATAATCCTCTATCTTCAATACATCTTCATGACAAACCGTGCAATGATTCATCTGCTGATAATAGGAAGAACACGCTGCACAATTCTGCATGCATGACGAGGAAAAGAAAAGAGTCACTTCATGAAGATTTTGCAAAATGCGCTCTCCAAGTGAGACCTTATTTTGTTCTTCTTTGATGCGAATATCTGTATTCAGAAATAAAGTCGGCTTAAATATGTACGGCTTCGGATGTTCCTTAGCTAATTCCACACAGTCACCGGAAAAAGTATCTCTGACATTGTTTACAAAAAGCCGAACTGTCTCATCTTTCAGAGTTTCTTCGTTTAATTCCGTTCTATATCCGTTAGTAGCATCTTCCCATTGTGTAAGAATATGTTGTACAGTAGGATGATTAGGGCAAACTATATAAGCAGAATTAAGCGTGTTATAAACTACAGACATGCTTCTGCTACGAAACAAGAAAGTATATGGCTCTAGATAAAACAAATAGTTCATAATATTTAAATTATATTAGTCAATAACAATAGATGATAATAGCCTCTCATAATCTCCTGGATTCTGTTCTGCATAAGTCAAAAAGGTTGAAAACTCCTTTCTCAGTTTAGCATCAGTTTGAATGCCCGGACATATTAGCCGTCCATCTTTCTCTTTTAGTAAAAACAGGCATTGCCCACAAGTTCTTTTCAAATGACAACGAGAACAACTCTTTATTACTTTTTCATACATGGAACTATAATACTTAGCAACAGCGTCACAATCTAAATCCAATTTTCCATCAGTCAGCCAAGCTATAACGTATTCCTGCCCTATTCTCTCACAAGGAAGTATTTTACCATGAACCGTCAAAAACAGTTTTCGCTCAAAAGGTCTGCAAGTACCGGTAGGTATGTATCGGTTGACTCTTTCAGAGTCAAATAAATCTAAATAGTTTGCGTACCGATTACCACCATAATTCATGAGCATCGTATGATAAGCAATGGAGTTAGAATCTTCCAAAAGAAAATTCTCCTTCATATCCTTGTTAACCACTGCTGCCTTAAAACTTTCCGACTTACTGTTAAACATCCGATAAAATTCTTCCTTATGCGCCGTCACGATGCCATTTGTATTCAACTCTGATATACGGGGCGTTTTTCCGAATAACCCATAAATTGATTTATAACATTCCTCAACTGAATTTCGGTCGTGTAGTACCGCATTAAATTGTACATTTTTGTCAAAAAAGTCAGGATAGGTATCTTTCAATTTCCGTGCATTTCCGACTACACGCACAAATGAAGAATTTCCGTATTTGTCCACCCTGTATCCAGATTGGTATTCATTTCCATCCAGACTGATTAGAATACTGAAATTCTTTTCCACTAAAAAATCCATGTATCGATCCAGCAATATACCATTAGTCGTCATATTGTAAGTAAACTTCAAATGAGCCATATCTAGACTCTCCACATAAGCGATCGTTTCCTTTATAAGATTCATATTCATCAAAGGTTCTCCGCCATAAAAGCCGATAATGACCGTATTCTTGTGAGACACATTATAGTCAGACTTCCATAAGTCCGCCAGATAATCTACCAATATCTTCACATTGTCTAACGTCTGACTACAGGTTTCCCGTTGATCATAATTAG
>USSR01000504.1 GCA_900557355.1 uncultured Bacteroides sp. | reverse complement strand
TTGATTGGACGAGTGAGTATAGTAGTCTGTATACCTATCAAACAACTTAAAAGTTTTGATATATGAAGCACAAAACAACCTTTGAAAAACTCCCTCAAACAAACGTGGGGAGAAGTAAGAACTGGAAAACACTGCGGGCTATTTGTCTGCTATTGTTTTTAAGCGTCTCTTTTACCGCTTATTCTCAAATAACGGTGAATGTGAAAGACATCTCTTTGAGAGCCTCTTTAAAGAAAATCGAGCAAGTAAGCAATTACAAATTCTTCTACAATGAGAGCCTTCCGGAGTTAAACCAAAAAGTTTCGTTAAATGTGAAAGATGCAACGATTGAACAAACCATGCAACAACTTTTGGGTAAAATGGAGTTAACCTACAAGAAAGAGCAAGAGAATGTCATTGTATTGATTCGTAAACCACAAGAAAAGCAGCGTAATATAAAGGTTTCAGGAACCGTAGTTGATTCGAATGGAGAGCCTATTATCGGTGCTAGTGTTGTGGTCAAGGGTACATCTAATGGAACAATAACTGATTTAGATGGTAATTTTTCCATCAATGATGTCTCCGAAACATCTCAACTAACAGTTTCCTACATCGGATATAAACCCGTTCAACTTCGTGCTACCGATAAAAATATGGCGAAAGTTGTTCTGCAGGAAGATAGTAAGATGATTGAAGAAGTCGTAGTCGTTGGCTATACTCCTATGCGTAAGAGTGATTTCACAGGTTCTTTGGCAAGTGTTAAGGCTAGTGAATTATCTCTTTCAGCAGCAACCGCCGGACAAGCTTTAGTCGGTAAAGTCGCTGGTGTACAGGTGATGCAGACAAGTGGTGCGCCGGGAGAAGGAGTGAAGATTAAAGTTCGTGGAACGAACTCTCTTTCAGCTAGTACAACACCTCTCTATGTGATTGATGGATATCCGGCTTCAGAAGATGTATATATCAATCCCGAGGATATTGAAACTATTGATGTATTGAAAGACGCAGCTTCGGCAGCCATTTATGGTTCTCGAGGTGCTAGTGGCGTGGTACTTATCACCACAAAGAGGGGTAATTCGGGAAAAGCCCGTATTGATTATGACTATCAGTTTAGTATGCAACAAGTAGAGCGTAAGATTAAGTTGCTGGATGCCTATCAATACAGGGATTTGGTAATTGAAGCCCGTAATAATTCTTATCGTGATAAAGCAGAAGCTGCTGGAAAATCATGGAACCCATTGGATGATAATGCAATAAGAGCTTCAAAAGGTTTTAACTTGAATGAAGTGGGCATTTCTGATTTGTTTTTTGATTTCACAACCGGAAAACCGGTCGATCCTACTTACAATACAGATTGGCAGGACGCCATCTATGGGAATGCTCCGATGCATCGTCATAATCTATCTGTTACAGGAGGACAGGATTTCTTGAAATATCGTTTTAGTTTGGGTTATCTGGATCAGGATGGAATTATAGCTCCTTCCGGACATAAGCGTTTGAATGTTCGTGCCAATGTAGATGCAGAAGTCACGAAACGCTTGAAAGTTGGAGTAAACTTTTCTTTTGTTGATGTTTCGGAACGACAGGTTCAAGCAGACGGTCGTTATATAAATGATGGTGTCGTACAAAGTGCTCTATTAATGTTTCCTCAATTCCCTGTATATAATTCGGATGGAACTTATGCAGTCGGAAATCAGATTGCGATGAAAGCTGATGGCTATCAGATGGTCGAGAATCCCGTGGCACTTGCTCATGAAATTGATATCCGCAACAAGTCAAGCCGAATGAATTTCAATGCTAATATCACTTATGATATATTGAAACAGCTTCAGTTTAAAGCCAATTTGGGAACTCAATATTATACTTCCCGTTATAATTACTATCGTCCGCGTACTGTAGGACAAGATGGTGATATGCCCAATTCGGATGCTGTTCAGGCACGTGTGAAAGCTCGTGACATAACAAATCGTGATATTGACCGTTTGGGAGAGTTTACGTTAAATTATAATGGTGAATTCGGGAAACATCGCCTGAATGCTTTAGTGGGCTACACCTTACAGAAAAAAACTTATGACCGCGTAGCCGTTGAAGCAACAGGTTTTCCCGACGACCGTATTCATGAAGTGACAGCGCATGGTCCGAATGCTTCCGATATAGGCTTGTATAGCAGCGATACCCGAAAGGCTGCATGGACAATGATGTCTTATCTGGCACGTGTAAACTATTCATTCGATAATCGCTATGTAGTGACGGGTACAGTAAGAACTGACGGATCTTCACGTTTTGGAAAAGAAAACCGTTGGGGTTGGTTTCCTTCTATTTCTTTAGGTTGGACTATATCGAATGAAAAGTTTTATCAGGATTTGTTAGGTAATAATTCATCCTTAAAACTTCGTGCCAGTTGGGGATTGAGTGGAAACAACAATATTGGTAACTACGAGCATACAGCTACTATGTCTCAAGGTGGTTACGTATATGGTAATACTGTCGAAACAGCCTATTGGCAAGGAACTTTCAAAGATGCGGCTATCGGATGGGAAAAAACATCCCAATACAATGTAGGGTTTGATTTGGGATTATTCAATGGTCGTGTCAACTTGATAGGTAACTATTATAATAGTCTTTCGTATGATTTGTTGTACGACCAGCCTATATCATCCATATCGGGCTCTTCCAGTGTAAAAACAAACTTGAAAAATGCAAAAGTACGTAATAGCGGAGTTGATTTCCAAATAGACGGGCGTATTTTGACAGGAGATTTTAAATGGAATGTAAGTGCTAATATATCAGTAAATCGAAATAAAGTTGTCGATTTGGGTGGTATTAATGATTTGTATTTAGTTAGTGAGCGCAATGTGGTAAGCCATGTGACCCGTTCCGGGCTTCCTATCGGCTCTTTCTATGGCTACATTGCTGATGGTATTATTTCCGAGAAGGATTACACCAATATAATGATTGATAAAAGCAATCTGGTTAATGGCAAATTTCCTGACTCATATCAGTTGATAGGACCGGCAGTTCCTAATTATAATAACATACATCCGGGAGATGTGAAATGGCGGGATGTTGATAAGAATGGTTTGATTACAGAAAACGACCGTGAAATTCTAGGCAATGCTTACCCGGATTTTACATACGGTATCAGTACCGATTTCTCTTATAAGAACTTTGATTTGAGAGCGACATTTACCGGTTCTCAAGGAGCTGAAGTAATAAACTTCCAGAAATATTATCTGTATAATATGGAAGGTTCCGGCAATCAGTTAGCATCTGTCTTGAACCGTTGGCATTCTGACGAAAATCCGGGTTCCGGCGGAGTGTTTCGTGCAGCGCGTAGTTCCACTCCTAATACCAGTCAGCGGCTTAGTTCTTATATGGTGGATGATGCTTCCTATTTCCGTTGTGCAAATATCACATTGGGGTATAATTTTCCGGTGAAGTGGATGCAGAAAGTGAGCGTTCAGGCGTTGAGGCTATATGTCAGTGTAGACAATCTATTTACTTTGACTGATTATGAAGGATATAATCCTGAAGTGGATTATAAAGGAGACAACCTGTTACCCGGCTTCGATTGGGGAGTTTATCCTTTGGCGCGTACATATAGTATAGGAGCAAAAATAACTTTTTAAATAAATAAAGAATCAGATTATGAAAAAATACATAACATTTGTCGCAGTAAGTTCACTATTGTTTTGCAGTAGTTGTACGAGTTTTCTGGAAGAAACCAATCCTAATAAGATTCCAGCCAGTAACTTCTATCAGACCGAAGATGACATTGCAATGGCTGCGAATGGTGCGTATGCAGCTTTGAGAGGAAACGGGTATTATAAGAATATGTATTTATACACAGATGTTCGTTCGGAAAACACCACGTTGCAGGACCCGGGAGCAGGAAATGGGGTTAATTATCAATTTTATAACTATACATTGACAACAGATAATGCACAAGTGAAAACTCATTGGGCAGATTTGTATAAATGCGTGACAAGAGCTAATATTATATTAGATCAGATAGATGATATTCCTTTTAAGGATGAAGTTGTGAAAAACCAGAAAAAGGCGGAAATGTATTTCTTGCGTGGATTGACTTATTTTCATCTTGTAATGCAGTTTGGAGATGTCCCTATCGTAACCAAAGAGCTAAAGACAAAAGATGAAATTCAGAAATATACAGCCCGCCAGCCAAAGAGCGAAGTCTATAATTTGATTATTTCCGATTTGACACAGGTTATTAATAGTGAATTGCCGGATATTCAAACGGGTAATGGAGTAGGCCGTGCTTCAAAAGCTGCTGCGTATGCTTTATTAGGCAAAGTTTACTTGACAATGGCTGCTGATTCTGATTTTCAGTCGGAAAGAACTTCAAATTTGCAATCTGCGAAAACAAATTTAGTTGCAGCATGGAATATGAAACCTTTTACAAGTCTGAAAGATATCCCTTATGCTGATGTTTTTGATAAGGAAGCTCAAACATTCTGTCAAGAGAATATTTTTCAGGTGATGTATAAAGGAGGCAACTCCAGTTTAGCCTCAAATTACGCCTATATATTTCAACCCACTTCCCAGACGGGGCTTACTTCGCAGAAAACTGGAACTGGAAATAATATACCGACTGTTGATATGATGAATGCCTATGAATCGGGAGATACGCGTAAGGCTATCTCGTGCGGTACGTCACAGAACGTTAATTATGTGAAGAAGTACACAGATCTCGATGACATAAATGGCTATGGGGCGAATAACTGGATTGTGCTTCGTTATGCCGATGTCGCATTAATGTTGGCAGAAGTGAAAATGCATTTGAGCGAGAATGATGCGGTAAGCTATTTGAACATGGTACGCGAACGTGCTGGTCTGGATGATTATTCCGGCAGTAGTTTGCGCGATGCGATCCTTCGTGAGAGAAGAGTCGAGTTTGCTTTTGAAGGACAGTATTGGTATGATTTGTTACGTCTTTATTCTCGTCAGGAACTGTTGGAGCACATGAAAGCGAAGAATCCAAATTTCTCTGCGAAAGATTTTTTGTTGCCTATCCCGTATGATGAACATAAACTGGATCCGACAAGAATGTATCAAAATGAAGGATATAACTAAAAATAAAATAGTATGATAAGAAAAATCTCAAATATCATTTATATATCAGTATTAGCAGTCGTTTTATTTGCTTGTGGGGATGATAGTACGATTGAAGAACAGGGGAGTGGAACGATTACTGCTAGAGTTATGGCAAGTAATGCCTATCCGGCATTAGAAGAGAAAGTTGTTCTGAAGGTAGCTCTTAATGATGGGCAAGACATCCAATCTGTGGTTTGGACGATGGAAGGGCAGACATTGGGTGAAT
>USSR01000503.1 GCA_900557355.1 uncultured Bacteroides sp. | reverse complement strand
GAGGATGTCCGTAAGGAATTCCTTGAAATACTTCCTTCTGAAACCATTGCCAAGCGCTTCGTGGACTACATGGACACGGACGACGCTGTAGACCTGATGCGTGAGCTGGATGAAGAGAAACAGGAAGAAATTCTCTCACACATTGAAGACATTGAACAGGCAGGAGACATCGTAGACTTGTTGAAGTACGATGAAGACACCGCCGGTGGTTTGATGGGTACGGAAATGGTAGTCGTGAATGAGAACTGGAGTATGCCGGAATGTCTGAAAGAGATGCGCCAGCAAGCTGAACAGTTGGATGAAATTTACTACGTCTACGTCATTGACGATGAAAACCGCCTGCAAGGAGTGTTCCCGCTGAAAAAGATGATTACCTCCCCTTCCGTATCAAAGGTGAAGCACGTGATGCGGAAAGACCCGATTTCTGTGCATGTCGACACATCCGTGGATGATGTGGTACAGATTATCGAAAAGTACGACTTAGTAGCTGTTCCCGTTATAGATAGTATCGGACGGCTAGTAGGACAAATCACCGTAGACGACGTCATGGACGAAGTGCGTGAACAATCGGAACGTGATTACCAGTTAGCATCCGGTTTGTCTCAGGATGTAGAAACGGACGATAACGTAATGCGTCAGACGAGTGCCCGCCTGCCATGGCTTATTATTGGTATGCTCGGTGGTATTGGTAACTCCATGATTTTAGGTAACTTCGATTCAACCTTTGCTGCCCATCCCGAAATGGCTCTCTACATCCCACTGATCGGTGGTACGGGTGGAAACGTAGGCACCCAGTCTTCGGCTATCATCGTACAAGGTCTTGCCAACAACTCACTGGATGCCAAAGATATTTTCAAACAAGTCACAAAAGAGTCTGTAGTAGCCCTTATCAATGCTACTATTATTTCTCTACTAGTGTATGTATATAATTTCGCCCGGTTCGGTGCAACCGCTACCGTCACCTATTCCGTTTCCATCAGCCTGTTTGCCGTAGTTATGTTTGCATCTATCTTCGGCACGCTGGTTCCTATGACGCTGGAAAAGTTGAAGGTAGACCCAGCCATCGCTACCGGTCCGTTTATTGCGATTACCAACGACATTATAGGCATGATGTTATATATGGGAATTACCGTACTTCTCTCCTAAAACAAGAAAAAAGAAAAAAAACTCAGAAAAAAAGTATGAAGTAATTGTTTTATTTCATTAATTTGTGACCTAATGTAACCCGAACGGGTAAAACCGTTTCTTAAAACGTATGTACAATGATGGACACTCATGACACTAATCTCCCCGAAAAGGCGGCAGAATTAGAAGAAGAAAAGAAAGCAACCGAGGTTTCAGAACCGGCTCTGACCGAAACTCCGGCTGAAGAAGCAACGCAGGAAGAAAAGCCGGTAGAAGCTATACAGAAGCTAAACAAGGAGGAAATCCTGGCTAAGCTTAAAGAGGTTTCCGCAGATGTGGAAAATGCCGGCAAACAGGAAATAGATGGTCTGAAACAGGCTTTCTATAAGTTGCATAATGCCGAACTGGAAGCGGCAAAGAAACTATTCATCGAAAACGGGGGAACAGCAGAGAATTTCATTCCGACAGCAGATACTGTTGAAGAGGAGTTCAAGAACATCATGTCCGTCATTAAAGAGAAGAGAAGTGCATTGTCAGCCGAACAGGAAAAACAGAAAGAGCTGAACCTGCAAATCAAACTTTCCATAATAGAGGAACTGAAAGAACTGGTAGAATCACCCGATGATGCCAACAAATCCTATACGGAATTCAAGAAGTTGCAACAACAGTGGAATGAAGTAAAACTGATTCCGCAAGCTAAAGTCAACGAACTCTGGAAGAGCTACCAGCTCTATGTAGAGAAGTTCTATGACCTGCTGAAGCTGAACAATGAATTCCGCGAATATGATTTCAAGAAGAACCTGGAAATAAAAACACATCTATGCGAAGCTGCCGAGAAACTGGCAGAAGAGCCGGATGTAGTATCAGCATTCCATCAGTTACAGAAACTGCATCAGGAATTCCGTGATACGGGTCCTGTTGCCAAAGAACTGCGCGATGAGATATGGAACCGCTTCAAAGCAGCTTCCACAGCCGTAAATCGTCGCCACCAGCAGCACTTCGAAGCGTTGAAAGAGGTGGAGCAACATAACCTCGATCAGAAAACGGTAATTTGTGAAATCATTGAAGCGATAGACTATAATGAACTGACCAACTTTGCTGCCTGGGATAATAAGACACAGGAGATCATTGCTTTGCAGAACAAATGGAAAACCATCGGTTTTGCACCGCAAAAAATGAATATAAAGATATTCGAACGTTTCCGTAAAGCATGTGACGAGTTCTTCCGCAAAAAAGGAGATTTCTTTAAATCTCTGAAAGAAGGCATGAACGCAAATCTGGATAAGAAACGTGCCCTTTGCGAAAAAGCCGAAGCTCTGAAAGACAGTACTGACTGGAAAGCAACTGCTGACGAGCTAACCAAACTGCAGAAAGAATGGAAAACCATCGGTCCGGTAGCAAAGAAATATTCCGATGCAATATGGAAGCGCTTCATTTCGGCTTGCGACTACTTCTTTGAGCAAAAAAACAAGGCCACTTCTTCTCAACGTTCCGTTGAAGTAGATAACCTGAACAAGAAGAAAGAGATCATCGAAAAGCTGGGTGCTATTGATGAGAATATGGATACGAATGAAGCCACACAGTTGGTACGTGAATTAATGAAGGAATGGAACAGCATCGGTCATGTACCTTTCAAGGAAAAAGACCGTTTGTACAAGCAATACCACGGACAAGTGGATAAGTTGTTCGACCATTTCAATATCAGCGCTGCCAATAAGAAACTGAGCAACTTCAAGTCTAATATCAGTAACATCCAGGAAGGCAGTCCGCAGTCGCTCTATCGTGAACGTGAGAAACTGGTACGTGCAGCAGATGCCATGAGAAACGAATTGCAGACCTACGAGAACAATCTCGGTTTCCTGACGGCTTCTTCCAAGAAGGGCAACAGCCTGCTGACGGAGCTAAATCGCAAAGTAGAAAAACTGAAAGCAGATATCGAGTTAGTAAAACAGAAAATTAAAGTTATCGACGACTCTATCCGTAGCGCCGAATAAATGAGGCCCGCATACTAAGAGAGGCTGTGTTAGCAATTAACACAGCCTCTCTTGTTTATCTGTATTCAGGTTCTATTAATGATGGAATAAACGGATACCAGTGAATGCCATGGCAATGCCATATTTATCACAGGTTTCAATTACATGGTCATCACGCACCGAACCACCTGCCTGGGCTATATATTCCACACCAGTCTTATGAGCACGCTCAATATTATCGCCAAATGGGAAAAAGGCATCTGAACCAAGAGATACTCCTCTCAATGTATCCAGCCATTCACGTTTTTCTTCGCGGGTCAGTACTTCCGGCTTCTCTGTAAAGAACTGTTGCCAAATGCCATCAGCCAACACATCTTCATGATCGTCACTAATATAAATATCAATTGTATTATCACGGTCGGCACGACGGATTTTTTCTACCCAAGGTAAGTTCAGAACTTTCGGGTGCTGACGAAGATACCAAATATCTGCCTTATTTCCGGCCAGACGAGTACAGTGGATACGGCTTTGCTGCCCTGCCCCGATACCGATTGCCTGTCCATCCTTCACATAACATACGGAGTTGGACTGTGTATACTTTAAAGTAATAAGAGCTATCATCAAATCACGCTTTGCAGCATCCGGAAAACTCTTGTTTTGAGTAGGAATATTAGCAAACAGCTCATCGCCATTCAGCTTTATTTCATTACGGCCCTGTTCAAAAGTTATTCCAAACACATCTTTGCGCTCAATCGGAGCTGGTCTATAATTCGGATCGATTTTAATTACATTATAAGTACCTTTACGCTTATTTTTCAGGATTTCGAGCGCCTCATCCGTATATCCCGGAGCAATAACGCCGTCTGATACTTCCCGATTAATAAAACGGGCGGTTGCTGCGTCACAAACATCACTTAAAGCGATGAAATCGCCATAAGACGACATACGGTCAGCACCACGGGCGCGTACATACGCATTGGCCAAGGGAGAGAGAGGCAGATCATCCGCGAAATAGATCTTTTTCATGATCTCATCCAATTCCAGACCAATAGCTGCACCTGCAGGACTTACATGTTTGAATGAAGTCGCCGCCGGCATGCCGGTAGCTTCTTTCAGTTCTTTCACTAACTGCCATCCATTTAAGGCATCCATAAAATTAATATATCCCGGACGTCCATTCAGGACTTCAATAGGCAGTTCACCCTCCTGCATAAAAATGCGGGCCGGCTTCTGATTAGGGTTACAGCCGTACTTGAGTTCTAACTCTTTTGCCATAGTTCTTATTATTTGAATAGAATTGCCGCAAAATTACTAAATATAAAGCAAAATCAATCATTATAAATCTCTTCATAAATTTCATAGTGTATCAGATGTGAATCAATAATAAATCTGAGGGATAAAGATATAAATTATTATCATTGCCTGCAAAAAATGCGGCTCTGTTCTGAAAGTTTAGAGAATCAATACATTATAGTCTCTCTGAAAATCTTTATCTTTGCAAACCGTTTGAAAACAAAAGTGAATAATTAACGATACAATAACTTAAAAATAACCAGAATCAGATGAAGCAGGACATGATTGTTATCCGGACTTGGGTAGTCATGAAAATACGGTATTGGCTCGTGCCATCCGTGCGTTAGGTGTATATAGTGAGATCTATCCTCATGATATAACCGTTGAAGAACTGAAAAAATTGCCCAACGTAAAGGGTGTTATTATTAATGGTGGACCGTGCAACGTAGTAGACGGTGTTGCCATCGATGTAAATCCGTCCATCTACGAGGCAGGAATCCCTGTGATAGCTGCCGGTCACGACAAAGCAACTTGTGCAGTGAAACTGCCACAGTTCACGGATGATATCGAAGCCATCAAAGCAGCGGTTAAGCCTTTCGTTTTCGAAACGTGCAAGGCCGAAGCTAATTGGAACATGACTAACTTTGTGAACGACCAGGTTGAATTGGTACGCCGTCAGGTAGGCAACAGAAAAGTATTGCTGGCCCTTTCCGGCGGTGTCGACAGTTCTGTAGTAGCAGCCCTGTTGCTGAAAGCAATTGGTGACAACTTGGTATGCGTACATGTAAATCATGGTCTGATGCGTAAAGGTGAGTCCGAAGATGTAGTAGAAATGTTCGGCAATCAACTGAAAGCAAACCTCATTTATGTAGACGCTACCGAGCGTTTCCTTACCAAACTGGAAGGTGTGGAAGATCCCGAACAGAAACGTAAGAT
>USSR01000502.1 GCA_900557355.1 uncultured Bacteroides sp. | reverse complement strand
TTTCTTCAATGAAAAGGATGTCAACTACTATTGGCAGGAGTACGCCGGACGCTTGCCCCAAGAGCAAACCGCCCTTGCCAAGCGTATGCAGGTTATTCGCCTGACAATGCTGAATGCAACTACATTTGAGGCCGTAGTGGAAAATGATATTGCAGCCAAAGAATTCACAGACCTGATCCCTACCCTGCAAGGCTACTTACGCAAACGACTGAAAAACAGCAAAGCAACAATGACTGTCCGCGTCAGTGCCCCCACTGAAAAAGTGCGTGCATACAGCCGTGTGGAGAAATTCCAGTTGATGGCACAAAAGAATAATGCCTTAATGCAATTGAAAGAAGAATTCGGTTTAGAGCTTTATTGATGATTATAATTAAGTAATTGCAGTTTTTATCCAACAAATACTTTTGTTTTTTTAGTTTTATCATTACATTTGCGGATGAACTAACAAAAACATATCTTTTACTTTGAGAAAAATTGCGATAATATCAGCAGTAACAGGCTTTTTGCTCTTCTCTTTTGCAGCAGGAACACACGCCACCAGTACAGACAAAGAACGTCTGACTGCTTTGCAATCTCTCATAACCAAAGAGGTTCCTTATGATGCCAACATACCGATAGACAGCATTATATCATGGACCGATGAACTGGCTCCCACACTGAAATCTCCCAAAACAGAAGAAGCTTACTTCACTTTAGTTCTGTGGGAAGTGAATGCATATATCATGCGAGGAGACCTCAGTCTGGCAATAGACCGGGCACGATTAATGTACGAATATGCTAAAGATATAAAATCCAATTTCGGTATCGCTCTTTCCAACCAGGCTATTGGACAGGCTTATTCGGCCTCCAACATACAGGATAAAGCCTTGAGCTCTTATATGGATGCACTGCGTTACCTGCCCGAAAACAACCCGCAAACCTACCGGTTATTGGTGAAAATCTCCACGCAACTACAACAAATGAATCGCCTGGAAGAGGCCATGGAATATGTAGAGAAGCTGAATCCGCTTCTTGAACAGAATCCGGAACATCCGCTTGCCATCCCCATACTTATAGAAAATGCAACTTATTACATCTCATCGGGAGATCAGGATACTGCACTCCAGTATCTGCACCAGGCAGACTCGATTTACAAAAACCATACTCATGAAATAGCCCATGAGTTTTCCATCAACTATTACACTGCTGCCTGTTATCGCGCATTGGCTGCCGATTACCACGACAAAGAGAAGGCTGATGAAGCCTTGGCACTTTATAACCAGCTTCTGGAAGTGGTATCCAATAATAAACGCTCGCTGGAGTACCGCTGGATTTGTGCGGAAAAGATCTATTTATATAAACTGCTGGGGCACTTTGATGAAGCCTGCCAGATTTATAAGGAACTATACAGTGTTACTGATACCCTTGCATCAAAAAGCTATATCCGGCAGATTAATGCCCTGAAAGCTACTTATCAGGTTGATGAGATAGAACTGGAAAACAAGGCACAGCAGAACAAGATGGTTGTTGTTCTTATCTTCATCGGATTAGGATTACTGACTTTCATCTCTATGCTTGCCATCTGGCTTAGAAGACAGAAGAAAGTAGTAGTAATGTCTACGGAAACTCTAGAACAATTGCGTCATAATGCTGAAAATGCAACACGTGCCAAGAGTATATTCTTATCAAATATGAGTCACGAGATACGAACTCCTCTCAATGCTCTGTCCGGCTTTTCTGCATTACTGACGGAAGAGGGCTTAGATGACTCTACCCGGAGACAATGTACCGACATCATCCAACAGAACTCCGAACTTCTGCTGAAATTGATTAATGATGTGATCGACTTGTCGAGTCTGGAATTTGGGAAAATGCAATTCAGCATAGCCGAACATGATGCTGTGGCAACTTGCCGGAATGTAACCGACACCGTAGGTAAAGTAAAACAAACTCAAGCAGAATTATTGTTTGAAACATCACTGGAAGAATTATACATTGAAACAGATGACTCTCGTCTGCAGCAAGTGCTGATAAATCTGCTGATCAATGCAACCAAATTTACCCCTGACGGTAGTATCACGCTAAAATTGGAAAAGCAATCGGAAAAGATGGCTTTGTTCTCTGTAACAGATACCGGTTGCGGTATTCCGAAAGAAAAACAGGCAAGCATATTCCAGCGTTTTGAAAAACTGGATGAAAATGCGCAAGGAAGTGGACTTGGCTTATCTATCTGTCAGTTAATTATTGAGCATATCGGTGGCAAAATATGGATTGACCCGGATTATACAGGAGGCTCCCGTTTCGTTTTCACACATCCAATACACCAGACACGCAATAACTCAAAGAAGGAGGATTAATCATGATGAAGCGGTGGATCATACTATGTCTGGCTTTTAGTTCCGGCTTATTATCAGCCAATGCTGGAAGTACTGTTGTAAAAGACAGCCTGTTGCGCATTTATGTCTCTGCTCCACACGATTCTACCCGGTTGGACGTGCTGCATGATATTGCCCGGTTGGACCAGCAGACACCGGTATTCCTTTATTATGAAAGCAAATTGTTGCAAGAAGCTACCGCGCAGAACAATCTGCGATATCAGAGTCTTGCCACCTACGAACATATCATCTACTTCTTCAACAAACTGGACTTGGTGCGCGTCACGCAATGGATGGGCAAAATGGAAAATCTGGCAGAGAAGCATAACTATTACAATGACTACTTCAAAGCCAAGAAGTTGCAGATAGAAATGTACACGATCAACCAGCAGATAGAATTTGCCATCTATGAAGCAAACATCATGTACGAGAAAGCTAAGAAGCTAAACGACCGAAATGGTATGCGGGAAGCATGTCTCTGTCTGATGACCAGTTACATAGCTACACTACGCTATGAAGAAGGAATACAAGCATTAGAGGAAGCTTTCCAACTGATGAGTCCGCAAGATAGTCCGATGGACAAGATCAGTTTACTGTCCAAAGCTATTCTGGTTTATTCGTTCCTGCACGAAAATGACAAGATGTTCTCTTCTCTGGAACAGATGCAAACAGCCATAAACGAACTGATAACTGCTAATCCTGCACTACAAAACGCATATTCCGCATTATACATGGGGATAGAAACCCAATATGCCCTTTACTATATCCGCACAAAGGATATGGAGAAAGCATGGGAACACTTGCAGAAAGTGGATGAGTATTATACTCCCAACACTTTCCTGCCTTATCAGATCTCCCGCTTGCAAGCCTATGCAGAATATCACCGTTCGCTAAATGATTACAAGAAATCCCTGGAATATCTGGATGATGCGATTCGCTTGGTAAAGCAAATGTCTTTCCCAGATGTTATCTTGTACACTGCCATGAAGGCAGATATATTGGTAGATATGGGACGGGCAAACGAATCTCTTGACATCTATAAAAAAGTGATGCGCGACAAGGACTCACTCTATAGAAATCTGTCGCACACACAAATGGAACAGATACAAAGTTTGTATGACATGGACAAACTTCTGCTGCAAAGAGAGCAATGGCGTGCTAAAATCCATATAATCTTTTTGGCTGTAATAGGAACAGCCCTACTGGCTCTTATTACTTTTGTAGTCAACATGTATCTCAGTCGGAAACGATTACAAAGAGATGCCAAAGAAGCCGCCCGGTTGAATCAGGTTGCAGAAGAAGCCAATGAGGTAAAAAGCCGCTTCCTTGCGAATATGAGTTATAACATCCGTATTCCGCTAAACAATGTCGTGGGATTTTCTCAACTGCTCTCTACGGATATGGGACTGGATGAAAAGGAAAAACAGGAGTATTCCGAAATTATCCAGACCAATTCTACCGAACTGATTCAGCTGGTAAACGATGTACTCGATCTCTCACGTCTGGAAGCCAAAATGATGAAGTTCCAGATACAGGAATGCGAGATACGGGAAATGTGCAGCGACCTGGTAGGAATGGCCCGGATAAATAGTGACGGACATATCCACGCCCAACTGGAAACGGATGTGGAAAGCCAGGTACTCAGAATGGATGCCAATCGCTTCAATCAGGCAGTGATAAATATGTTACTCTATCCTGTGCCCAATGATACCGACCGCGAAGTAAAGATGAGACTGGAAAGGGATGAAAGAAATGAATTGCTGATCTTCCATATTATCAATAGTCCGTTAGCAGATCCTGCATTTTTATCTCAACAAGTCTCCATACGACTTAAGATTAATCAGTTGCTATTCGAGCACTTTGGTGGGAGTTTCGTAATAAGCGAAGAAGAAGAAGGCACCCCTATTACATTTACCATTTCCTATAAGGAATAGCGCCTACTCAAAGTAGAAAGTGAGCACTATCATACGTGAAGTGATTTTATCAACAGATTGTGTAAACTTCAATAACGATTGATCTGTAAGGTCCTTACGTTCTTTCTTAATCAGATTTGCCAGACCGAAACAAAATTTCAGCTCGGGTATTAACTTGAAATAGGGTAAGTAAAAATCGCATCCCAGACCCACTTCCACATAGCAATCAAAAGGCTTTACCAATAAGGCTCCCTGTTTCTTCACACTGAAGTCGTAAGTAGGAGCAATACCTGCCACCACATAGGGCCGGTAGTTATTGAAACGCTCAGCAGCAAATTTTAAATCTATCGAAACCGAAAGGTAGGCAGACTTCATGGATTGGGAATACTCTTCACCGCTGGCTTGTTCGCGGAACACGACTTTCTTATCTCCAAAATGCAGTGTTGGAATAAAACGTAGGGAAAGGAAAGTATTCAGATACAGTTCGCCCAATACCCCCACCGTAAATCCGGGAGAATACTCAGGAACATCTGCAAACCAAGTCTGGCCATCTTCCGTCACATAGCCCGTATTCACCAATTTATAGTCTTGCACATGAATGCCTGCTAAAAAGCCATAGTGCCACTTTCGCTGGTCGATATACGGGCGATTTTGCACCTTCCGCTTCTGTGCCGAAGCACCGAAAGCAAGGAGTAAAGTAAGGATTATCAGACAAATGCGCTTCACAACCCTAAAACGGTGAAAGTGACATTTTATTGCACATGTACACCCATTTTCTCTTCTTTATTATTTAGACAAGGTACAAATTAAGGGAATTTAAACATGATTGGTAACAACTAATCAAGAAAACCGCTATTTTTGCCGAACTAATTAGTACTAATAATTTAAAATTTGAAGAAAATGGCTTACGTAATTAATGACAGTTGTGTTGCTTGTGGTACTTGTATTGACGAATGTCCGGTAGGAGCTATCTCTGAAGGTGATATCTACTCTATCGACCCTGAAACTTGCACAGATTGTGGTACCTGTGCTGATGTTTGTCCGTCTGAAGCAATTCACCCGGCTGAATA
>USSR01000501.1 GCA_900557355.1 uncultured Bacteroides sp. | reverse complement strand
CCAAATACGGCGTTTCTGCCGAATCTCCTTCGTTCGATTTATCCAAGATTATGAGCCGTAAAGATAAAACAGTAAAAATGTTGACGGGCGGTGTGAAGATGACTGTGAGTTCTTACGGAGTGGCTATTATAGAAAAGGAAGCTCTGATAGAAGGAGAGAAAGAGGGGAAAATACAAATCACTTGTGACGGAGAAACCTATTCCGTGAAATATTTGCTGGTATGTACCGGCTCTGATACAGTGATTCCTCCCATACCGGGGCTGTCAGAAATCAGCTATTGGACTTCCAAGGAGGCCTTGGAGATAAAGGAACTCCCTAAGACACTGGTCATTATTGGTGGCGGAGTGATCGGGATGGAGTTTGCTTCTTTCTTCAACAGTATGGGCGTGAAAGTACATGTGGTAGAAATGATGCCGGAGATTCTGGGAGCGATGGATAAGGAAACCAGTGGTATGCTTCGTGCCGAATATGCCAAACGGGGAGTCACTTTCTATTTGAATACGAAAGTGGTGGAAGTAAATCCTCATGGAGTTGTGATAGAAAAAGAAGGCAAGACGTCTACTATTGAAGCGGAGAAGATCTTGCTTAGTGTAGGACGTAAGGCAAATCTATCCAAGGTAGGACTGGACAAGCTGAATATAGAACTGCATCGGAATGGAGTGAAAGTAGACGAACATCTGTTGACTTCACATCCTCGTGTATATGCGTGTGGTGATATTACAGGCTACTCTTTATTGGCGCATACTGCTATCCGTGAAGCGGAAGTCGCCATCAATCATATTTTAGGAGTGGAAGACCGGATGAATTACGATTGTGTTCCGGGAGTCGTTTATACCAACCCTGAAGTGGCGGGAGTGGGAAAGACGGAAGAAGAACTGGTAAAATCAGGAGTTCCTTACCGTGTTTCAAAATTACCGATGGCTTATTCCGGACGGTTCGTTGCGGAGAATGAACAGGGAAACGGACTCTGTAAGCTGATTCAGGATGAAGATGGGAAGATTATCGGTTGTCACATGTTGGGAAATCCGGCATCAGAACTTATTGTGATAGCAGGTATTGCTATTCAGAGAGGGTACACGGTGGAGGAATTCCAGAAGACTGTGTTTCCACATCCTACGGTTGGAGAGATTTATCACGAAATTATGTTTTAACTCTTATTCCGCTTGATCTATGATTCGATGTATCTATAGTCCGTTTACTGATATTTACTTTCACTTGGCAGCAGAAGAGTATCTGTTGAAGCAGGGAAATGAAAATATTTTCATGCTTTGGCAGGATACTCCTTCTGTGGTAATAGGTAAGCATCAGCGGTTGCGGTCGGAAGTCGATAAGAAATGGGCGGAACAGGAACAAGTACATATTGCCCGTCGTTTTTCGGGTGGGGGAGCGGTGTACCATGATTTGGGCAATATCAATCTGACTTTTATAGAAACGGCTCCCCGATTGCCGGAATTTGTTACGTACTTGCAACGGACATTGGATTTCCTGAACTCTATAGGCCTGATGGCAAAAGGAGGCGAACGACTGGGGATTTATCTGAATGGATTGAAAATATCAGGGAGTGCGCAATGCGTACATAAGAATCGGGTGTTGTATCATTGCACTTTATTGTATGATACGGATCTGACAGCATTGCATAAAGCTTTGAATCCGGAACCGATGGTTGATGATGAAACTTTATCGTCAGTATATGCCGTTCCTTCCGTTCGGAGTGAGGTAACCAATATTCGGAGTTATTTACCGGAGGGAACTGTAACTGATTTTAAAGAGAAGGCTTTTCAGTATTTCAGTAAGTCCCAATCTGTCAGTGCTTTTACTGGGAAGGAAATAGAGGCTGTTAATCAGCTCCGGGAAGGGAAATATATTCAGAAAGAGTGGATATATAGTCGTTGATGTCCGGGCTGGCTTTGTCAGCATCCGGTTAAAATTTACTTAACTTAAAACTTTCTATTTCAGCCCGTTGTTGTAATATATCAAGGTTGAATAATAAATTTACTGTCTATGTCAAAATTCGAAATAAAAATGCCTAAGTTGGGCGAGAGTATAACCGAAGGGACTATTGTCTCTTGGTCTGTAAAGGTGGGTGACATGATTCAGGAAGACGATGTGCTTTTTGAAGTGAATACGGCTAAAGTAAGTGCAGAAATCCCTTCTCCTGTAGCGGGAAAAGTGGTGGAGATTTTATATAAGGAAGGTGACACGGTAGCTGTAGGAACAGTTGTCGCCATTATTGATTTGGATGGCGAAGAATCATCCGGTACGGAGCCGGCAAGCGAAGGTGCCACAAACGAAGGAGCTGATGCCAGTCAGGTTGCCGCTGATGTTTCCGGAACATCACAATCATCAACGGACACTGCTAAGAACCAATCAGTGAATACTGCATCAAACCCCGTTGATACATCCAAACCCGTTGCTGTTGAGGAAGAACGTTGGTATTCTCCTGTTGTGATTCAGTTGGCGCGGGAGGCTAAGATTCCGAAAGAAGAGTTGGATGCTATACAAGGTACGGGTTATGAAGGGCGATTGAGTAAGAAAGATATAAAAGACTATATTGAAAAGAAGAAAAGAGGAGATATGGCTGAACAGAAGCCAGCCTCTGCCGTTGCTGCTCCGGCTGCAAGCAAACCATCGGTGGCTGTTGCTCCCGAACCGATAACTCCGAAAACGTCTCCGGCTGCATCTGTCCCTGCTGCACAGTCGGCTGCTACTTCATCCAAATCGTCTGCTCCTGTTGCCATGCCTGGAGTTGAAGTGAAAGAGATGGATCGTGTCCGCCGGATTATTGCCGATCACATGGTTATGTCTAAGAAAGTATCTCCTCATGTAACCAATGTGGTAGAAGTAGACGTCACCAAACTGGTGCGTTGGCGTGAAAAGAACAAAGATGCTTTCTTCCGTCGCGAAGGAGTGAAGTTGACTTATATGCCTGTGATAACCGAGGCCGTAGCGAAAGCATTGGCAGCCTATCCTCAAGTGAATGTGTCAGTAGACGGATATAATATCCTCTTTAAGAAACATATCAATGTAGGTATTGCCGTCTCTCTGAATGATGGAAATCTGATTGTGCCTGTGGTGCATGACGCCGATCGTTTGAATCTGAATGGTCTGGCAGTTGCCATTGACTCTTTAGCCCTGAAAGCAAGGGATAATAAATTAATGCCGGAAGATATTGATGGCGGTACATTTACCATTACCAATTTCGGAACGTTCAAGAGCCTGTTCGGTACACCGATTATTAATCAGCCGCAGGTTGCTATTTTGGGAGTAGGGTATATTGAGAAGAAACCTGCTGTGATAGAAACACCGGAAGGTGATACGATTGCCATCCGCCATAAAATGTATCTGTCTTTGTCTTACGACCATCGGGTAGTAGACGGAATGTTGGGAGGTAACTTCCTCCACTTTATAGCCGACTACCTCGAAAACTGGCAAGGCTGATAACTGATTGTTTCACTCATTAAGAACTTCATTCACTATGAAAAAGAAATATGATATAAAAACAACAGATGTAGAAACCCTGAAAAAGTGGTATCATCTGATGACATTGGGGCGTGCTTTGGATGAAAAAGCACCGTCATACCTGCTGCAATCTTTGGGTTGGTCTTATCATGCTCCTTACGCGGGGCATGATGGTATTCAGCTTGCCATCGGTCAGGTATTCACTTTGGGCGAAGACTTTCTGTTTCCTTACTACCGCGATATGCTGACTGTACTTTCTGCCGGAATGACTCCGGAAGAAATCATCCTGAATGGTATCTCGAAAGCGACAGACCCGGGTAGCGGCGGACGTCACATGTCGAACCATTTCGCCAAACCGGAATGGCACATCGAAAACATTTCTTCTGCAACGGGTACACACGACCTTCATGCGGCAGGTGTGGCACGGGCAATGGTATATTATGGACATAAAGGAGTCGCCATCACTTCTCACGGAGAATCTGCCACTTCCGAAGGATTTGTATATGAGGCTATCAATGGCGCCAGCCTTGAACGTCTTCCTGTCATTTTTGTGATACAGGACAACGGATATGGTATCTCTGTCCCTAAATCGGAACAGACAGCCAACCGCAAAGTTGCGGAAAACTTCTCCGGTTTCAAGAACCTGAAGATCATCTATTGCAATGGAAAAGATGTGTTCGACTCGATGAATGCCATGACCGAAGCTCACGAATATGCAAGGGAAACCCGTAACCCGGTGATTGTGCAGGCCAACTGTGTTCGTATCGGTTCCCATTCCAACTCGGATAAACATACCCTGTACCGGGATGAGAACGAACTGGAATACGTAAAAGATGCCGATCCGCTGATGAAATTCCGCCGGATGCTGTTGCGTTATAAACGCTTGACGGAGGAAGAGTTGCAACAGATCGAAGCTAACGCAAAGAAAGAACTGTCGGCTGCCAACCGAAAAGCGTTGGCTGCTCCCGATCCTGATCCTAAGAGTATCTACGATTTTGTGATGCCCGAACCTTATCAACCGCAAAAGTACAAAGCAGGTACTCATGAAGCAGAGGGGGAAAAGACCTTCCTGGTAAATGCCATTAACGAAACATTGAAAGCCGAGTTCCGCTACAATCCCGATACGTTTATCTGGGGACAGGACGTAGCAAACAGAGAGAAAGGCGGTGTGTTTAATGTCACCAAAGGGATGCAGCAGGAATTCGGCGAAGCCCGTGTGTTCAGTGCGCCGATTGCCGAAGATTATATTGTAGGCACTGCCAATGGAATGAGCCGCTTTGATCCTAAAATCCATGTCGTGATAGAGGGAGCGGAGTTTGCTGATTACTTCTGGCCTGCCGTAGAACAATATGTAGAATGTACGCATGAGTATTGGCGCAGCAATGGTAAGTTTGCCCCGAATATAACGCTGCGGTTGGCTTCCGGAGGTTATATCGGTGGAGGGCTGTATCACTCTCAAAATATAGAAGGAGCTTTGACTACATTGCCGGGAGCACGAATTGTCTGCCCTTCTTTTGCCGATGATGCAGCCGGATTGTTACGTACTAGTATGCGCTCTAAGGGATTTACTTTGTTTCTTGAACCGAAAGCATTGTATAATTCGGTAGAAGCCGCCACTGTGGTGCCGGAAGACTTTGAAGTACCTTTCGGAAAAGCACGTATCCGCCGTGAGGGTACGGATTTGAGTATTATCACATACGGAAATACGACCCATTTCTGTCTGCATGCTGCCGAACGATTGGAGAAAGAGGGTGGTTGGAAAGTAGAAGTGATCGATATTCGTTCTCTGATTCCGCTGGATAAAGAGGCAATATTTGAATCGGTTAAGAAGACCAGCAAAGCATTGGTTGTACATGAAGATAAAGTATTCTCCGGTTTCGGTGCGGAGCT
>USSR01000500.1 GCA_900557355.1 uncultured Bacteroides sp. | reverse complement strand
GACATGTACTTTAATTAAGTCGTGAAACTAGCTTAAATGTTCGTTTTTTTTGCAGAATGTACGACTTTGTAATTTCGGATTATAACTCCACGATATTAAAATTCTGATGACTGATTTTGGGCAATAGTATTTTAAGAATGTCCTCCAACCTGATTTTTAGACTGCATGTGTTTACGCATGGATGACATCCTATATATGTTGATTCAAGAATTTCTTTATCAATCAGGAGCTGTACTTTGTTCTCTTTATCGTAGATAAGACCTAGAATACTGACAGCTCCCGGAAAAGTACACAAGAGATTTTCCATTGCCTTTTCGGAAGCGAAAGAGAGATGGGAACTACCTATCTGCCCGGCAAGTTCTTTTGTTTTCAATTTTTTATTTGCAGGCAATAAGAGCATGAAGTATTCTTGCTGTTTATTAGTCAGAAACAGACTTTTGCATGAAGTACAACCTAGCTTTTGGGCTATTTCTGCTCCTTCCTCCATAGTCATTATGGCTGGGTGGTGTAGACTTTGATACGCTATTCCCAGTTTGTCAAGAGTGGCATAGATTTTATTCTCATGTGTTTCTGTATATTCTGAATCAGGACTCATATAATCGCTTTTTTTGATTGTTGCAAAGATAAAAGATACAATAGACATAACCTAGATTTTTATATGTGATTTTGGCTGTATCTTTAATTGCTTATTTTTTGGGTATCCTATCTTATGAATTTATGCCTTCACTATAATAAGTAGATATCGCTACTATGTTTAAAATGAGTATCTCTGCTCTTGCTATTGTTCTAAATGAGAGCTCAATATGTACTAAAAGTATGTTTTTCAACATAAATGTGCATTTTCTTATTATAATGCCCTTGTATTCTAAAAAAAATCTCTTAATATTGCATTTGTATTATTTGTCAGACAAATACTACAAATAGTAAAATCTAATAATATGAAGATAGAAATTAATCAAACAACATTGATCGATCAGGTAGAAGACAGCTTACTTACCTACTTTAAAAAGAATGATTTGAGATGTGGAGATTCTATTCCCAATGAGAATAATCTGGCCGCAGAATTAGGAGTTGCAAGAAGTGTTGTCAGAGAAGCTTTGAGCCGTTTGAAAATGATGGGACTGATTCATGCGCGCCCTCGTAAGGGAATGGTTTTGACTGAACCTTCCATTTTAGGTGGAATGAAAAGAGTGATAGATCCTCGTGTTTTGAGTGAAGAAACAATTTTGGATTTATTGGATTTCAGAATCGCACTTGAAATAGGAATATCAAGTGATATTTTCCGTAAGATAACTCCTAAAGATATTGAGGAATTGAGCGAGATTGTGAAAATGGGAATTGTTTTCGAGAATAACGAGTATGCGTTAATCAGCGAATCGGCTTTTCATACAAAACTATACAAAATTACGGGAAATAAAATAATATCTGAATTTCAGGAAATCATTCATCCTATACTTGTCTATGTGAAAGAAAAGTTCAAAGACTACTTAAAACCTATAAATATAGAGATGAGTAAAAGCGGCAGAATAGCTACTCATGCTGATTTATTGGATTTTATAAGAAAAGGAGACGAGAAAGGCTATCGTGATGCCATTGAAAGACATTTTGAGGTTTATAAGATTTTTAAAGTGAACCGGAGTCTGGAATTGATGGCAGAGAAAAACGAAGAAGAAAGGATAGATAGTATATGAGAAAACAGTATTTTTTTATTTTATATTTATCTTTAATTTTATCATGTATGAATACGGCTTGTTCGAGAAAAGGAGAAAATAAGATAGTAATGCAATGGGAAAACTCATTGTTACTTCCGGGATGTACCGGTATGCTGAAAAACGTTGGATTGGCTGGTGCATACTCAGGAATAGTAGAGGATAAATTACTAGTGCTGGGAGGAGCCAACTTTCCTGATAAATATCCTTGGGAGGGAGGAGTTAAAACTTGGTGGTCTACTTTATATAGTTATGATCTGCACATGGATAAGTGGACTGTTTATGATGATTTCCTTAACAGCCCATTAGCTTATGGAGTTTCGATATGCTTGCCGGAAGGGTTATTATGTATTGGAGGATGCGATCGTATGCAATGTAGCGATAAAGTTTTTCTCATAAAAAAAGAGGGCGTTTCATTTGTAGTAGATTCTGTTAGTTATCCGGCTTTACCGGTTCCGTTGGCAAATGCAACGGGGGCTATTGGGGATAACTGTATTTATATTGCTGGGGGGCAGGAAACTATGACAAATGAACAGTCGACCAATCATTTTTATATGCTTGATTTATTGCATAAAGAAAAAGGATGGCAGAAGATGCCCGGTTGGGAGGGACCATCGCTCGCCTATGCGGTGAGTGTAGTTCAGGGAGGACGATTCTATCTTTTTAGTGGAAGGAGTTATGCTCCGAATGAAGTGATGGTAGAATATACGGAGGGGTACGTATATGAACCAGGTAGCAGGAAATGGAGCAAAATAGCTGGTAATTTTCCTGTAATGGCGGGGACTGCTATTCCATATGAAAAAGACAAGATAATACTACTGGGAGGAGTTGAAGAAATACTACCTACATCTCCCGAGCATCCGGGATTTAGCCGTAAGCTACGAGTCATCAGTACAGAAACAAATTCTTTGGTGGATTCTTTAGACTGCCCTTATCCTATTCCTGTTACGACAAATGCGGTTTATATGGGGAATGACGTTTACGTGGTAAGCGGTGAAATACAACCTGGTATACGAACTCCCTTAATTTTGAAAGGAACTTTCTGAAAATAAAGTAAAATAACAATCTAATTAAATGCACTATGAACAATTATGAAAAACTGGAAGGTATGGTTGCGGCCACCTTCACCCCATTGGATGAGAATGGGGACGTAAATTTATCTGTTATTGATAAATATGCTGATTGGATAGCATCGACTCCTATCAAAGGGGTATTTGTGTGCGGCACAACCGGTGAATTTTCTTCATTGACGATCGATGAGCGTAAATTAATTCTTGAAAAATGGCTCGTTTCTGCCCGTAAGCGATTCAAGGTCATAGCTCATGTAGGCTCAAACTGTCAACGAAGTGCAATGGAACTGGCACGTCATGCTGCACAAGTAGGGGCCGATGCTATTGCTTCAATTGCTCCCTCTTTTTTTAAACCGGGAACAGTAGATGAATTAGTTGATTTTTTTGCACCTATTTGCCACTCTGCTGCTGGCTTACCTTTCTATTATTATAATATGCCATCGATTACAGGGGTTAATTTGCCGGTGGATAAGTTTTTGGTAGAAGGGAAAAAGAAAATACCTAATCTGGTGGGTACTAAGTTTACTCATAATAACCTGATGGAGATGGGAGTTTGCATAGAGTTGGAGCAACATCGGTTTGAAGTATTGCATGGTTATGATGAAATTCTTATTTCCGGCTTGGCTATGGGAGCTGTAGCAGGAGTTGGAAGTACGTATAATTATATACCTAATGTCTATCAGGCTATTTTTGATTCAATGAAAATGAACGATTTGGAAACGGCTCGCCACAATCAGATAAAATCCATACGTACCGTGGAGGTTATTATTAAATATGGTGGCGGAGTGCGCGGTGGCAAAGCGATTATGAAGCTGATAGGTATTGATTGCGGTTCTTGCCGGTTGCCGATAAAACCTTTTTCTGTTGATGAATATGAAAAACTAAGAGGTGATTTGGACGCTATAAAATTCTTTGAATTCTGAAAATAATAAAGAGGAGATGACAGTAAAAGTGTATTGCTGGGGTAAGCTACTTTACTTTCTGTCTATCCCCTCCAATCTAGTTAAATGCGTTCAAAATTACCTAAAATAAAGATACTATGAAAGTAAGTAAGAAAATATTTATCATATTTTCGATGATTTTGTTATTGGTGTCACCAGTCACATCTTTAGGTAAAGACATAAAATGGATACTGGAGAGACCTGTTATTCCTGTGTTGGTAAAGAAACCGGCAAATCCTGTAATGAAGATAACTTTAATCAGGACAGATAATCAACCTTATGTTATCCGGCAAATAGATCTGGATTTATTGGGGAGCACGAATGTGGCAGATATTGTTTCTGTTGCCATATATGGTGCGAAGAAGAATGGACTGATAGATACGTCTCGTTTACTTTGTAATGCACTTCCCGCTACACAAAAAATGTCATTTACTAATGAAGTGCAGGTTAATCAGGATTCTTTGTCTTTTTGGGTAGCCGTAACATTGAAAGATACGGTTTCACTGGATCATCGTGTTCAGGTTAATTGTAACCGGGTGAAAACCACGAAAGGCAATCTGAAAATTTTGGATAAAACAAGTAAACCTTTACGAGTAGGAGTAGCTGTACGACAGAAAGGACAGGATGGATGTATCTCATCACGTATTCCAGGATTAGCTACTAGTAATAAAGGCACTTTATTGGCCATTTTTGATGCCCGCTATGATTATCCTCGTGATTTGCAGGGAAATATAGATATTGCTCTTCATCGTAGTACAGATAAGGGAGTAACTTGGCAACCCATTCAAACTGTTTTGGATATGAGGGAATGGGGAGGTTTACCACAGAAATACAATGGAGTGAGTGATGCCTGTATTTTAGTAGATAAAAATACTGGTGATATTTATGTAGCCGGATTATGGATGCACGGTCTGCTGGATAAAGACGGAAAGTGGATAGAAGGTCTGAATGAAAACAGTACGAACTGGACACATCAATGGAAAGGTAGAGGTTCTCAACCAGGAACAGGGCTAAAAGAAACTTCCCAGTTTATGATAGCAAAAAGTACGGATGATGGTCTTAGCTGGGGCTTTCCGGATAATATAACCTCAAAGACGAAACGCCCTGAATGGTGGTTATTTGCACCTGCACCCGGACAGGGAATTACGTTGACAGACGGAACGTTGGTATTTCCTACACAAGGACGTGACGAAAACGGGCTTCCTTTCTCGAATATTACGTATAGTAAAGATCATGGAAAGACGTGGGTGACCAGTAATCCTGCATATCAGGATGTTACGGAATGTAGTGTCGTACAATTGGGTGACGGCGCCTTGATGTTGAACATGCGTGATAACCGGAACAGAGGAAATAAAGACGTGAACGGTCGTAGAATCTGCACAACTATTGATCTGGGAGAAAGTTGGAAAGAACATCCAACTTCACGGAGAGCACTCGTAGAACCTACTTGTATGGCAAGTCTGCATCGACATGAGTATATGGAAGAAGGAAAGAAGAAAAGCATGCTTCTGTTTGTAAATCCGAATAATTATGGGACAAGAGATAATCTGACTTTAAAAGTTAGTTTTGATGATGGAATGACTTGGCCGGAAGAACATTGGATTCTTTTCGACCAATATCGTAGTACTGGTC
>USSR01000499.1 GCA_900557355.1 uncultured Bacteroides sp. | reverse complement strand
ACGCATAGCAAGCAGGTGGATGTATTCCTGTGGTACAGCTCCAGCGGTTACTGGAACGATATCGAACAGGGACCGGTCAATTGCATGGATAACCCGATTGTCCGCAAGCGGGAGATGAAATGGCTCCGCAGCCTGGGCGTGAAAGGTATCAAAGTCGATTTCTTCGGTGGAGACAAACAGGAAACCATGCGTTTGTACGAAGGTATTCTGAGTGATGCTGACGATCACGGTCTGATGGTAATCTTCCACGGCTGTACAGTGCCTCGCGGATGGGAGCGGATGTATCCCAACTATGTAGGCAGCGAAGCGGTACTGGCTTCCGAGAATCTGATTTTCAACCAACATTTCTGTGATGAAGAGGCTTTCAATGCCTGCCTGCATCCTTTTATCCGTAATGCGGTGGGCAGCATGGAATTTGGCGGTACTTTCCTGAACAAGCGTTTGAACCGGGGAAACAATGGCGGAACTACCCGTCGCACGACGGATGTATTCCAGTTAGCAACAGCTGTATTGTTCCAGAACCCTATTCAGAATTATGCTTTGGCACCCAACAATCTGACAGATGCCCCGCAAGTTTGTTTGGACTTTATGAAACAGGTGCCTACTACGTGGGATGAAACACGCTTTATTGATGGTTATCCTGGAAAATATGCAGTCGTTGCACGTCGTCACGGTAAGCAATGGTATGTAGCGGCTGTTAACGGTACAAAAGAAGTGCTGAAACTGAAACTCGAATTGCCTATGCTGGCAGGACAGACTCTTTCATTCTATAATGATGATAAAGAACTGCAACCTCAGTTGCAAACTCTGAAACTGAAAGCTGACGGCAAATTCCAACTGACCCTCCAACCGCAAGGTGGTGCCGTACTGGTTCAGGATTGGAAAACGAATGAAAAGGAAATGGGAGCCTATCTGTTTACCTATTTCAAAGATGATACACATAGTTTATATTTCGCAGTCAGTGATGACGGATATACATTTACGGATGTAAATAACGGTCAGCCCATTATTGCCGGTGATACGATTGCCGAACAGAAAGGTATCCGTGATCCGCATATCTATCGTGCACCGGATGGTACTTTCTACATTGCCATGACCGACCTGCACATCTTTGCCCAGCAGAAAGGTCTGCGCAACACCGAGTGGGAGCGTGATGGAGCCAAATACGGCTGGGGCAACAACCGTGGTTTTGTCCTGATGAAATCAAAAGACCTTGTAAACTGGACACACCATGTGGTCCGTATTGACAAGACTTTTCCCGGATATGATGAGATAGGTTGTGCTTGGGCACCTGAACTGGTCTACGATGAACATGCAGGCAGAATAATGATCTACTTCACCATGCGCATGGGCAATGCACGGAATATGCTGTACTATGCTTATGTAAACGAAGACTTCGACGGTCTGGAAACAGAACCCCGCTTATTGTTCCAATATCCCGATGCTACCAAATCAGCTATCGATGCCGACATCACGAAAGTAGATGATAAATATCACATGTTTTACGTTGCTCACGATGTCACACCGGGCATCAAACAAGCTGTTTCGAAATATATCAACCGTGGATATACTTACCTGCCGGAATGGGTAGACCCGGAGCCGAAGGCCTGCGAAGCTCCTAACATGTGGAAGCGCATTGGCGAAGACAAATGGGTGGTAATGTATGACATCTATGGCATCAATCCTCATAATTTCGGTTTCAGTGAAACCACTGATTTTGTGAATTTCAAAGATCTGGGACACTTCAATGAGGGTGTGATGAAGGCGACTAACTTCTCTTCACCGAAACATGGAGCAGTAATCCACATCACTAAGAAAGAGGCTGAGAAGCTGAGAAAGTACTGGAAAAACAAATAACCCGATAAATAATACCATGAACAGATTGATTAGATTTTTAAGTGTATGTTTACTTCTGTCTTTTGTCTTCCCTGTGCAGGCAAAGGTGGAGGGCGTGACGAATGAACCGAATCAGGTGTACCTCTTTTCCTATTCGAACCGTGACGGACGAAGTGGCCTGAAGTTTGCCTGGAGTCCCGACGGAGAGAAGTGGTTTAGCGTAGCTAATGGATTTGCCTATGTGAATTCCGACTTTGGTCCGTGGGGACGGGCAAAGACTATGTTCAAGCCCCATTTGATGCAAACCCGTGCCGATGGCAAATGGCATTGCATCTGGGAAGCTACGAATACCGGTAAGGCACTTGCCTATGTAACCTCTTCCGACTTGCAGAAGTGGGAAGCACAGAGTTATTTCTCTCCCGAAGAACGTAGCAAGTATGAACCCAAAGATGTGTATCCCACCACTCAGAAGAAGGTATTGGTGAATGGTTCCGAAGAAGAAGGCTGGGTACAGGAAGTTCCCTATACTACCGTGCAGCAGATCATCCGCTATGCCGAACATAAGAAATACCGCCAGTCACTGAATGCCGAGCGTACCGAGCAAGACCCTGTCCGTTTTGCCAACCTCAAGCCTGTAGAGGCTACTATTCAGGTGAATGCAGGTCAGGCGAAAGAAATCAGCAAGCATCTGATTGGTATTTTCTTTGAGGATATCAACTATGGAGCTGACGGTGGCTTGTATGCCGAACTGGTTCAGAACCGTGACTTTGAATACACTCCGACTGACCGTGGTAACGATCAGAACTGGAATAGTACTCACTCCTGGGATATGATCGGTGAGAATTTCGGGACGTTTTCGATTGAGACAGACGCTCCGCTGCATCCCAATAATCCGCACTACGCTGTGTTAGATGTGATAGAGAGTCCGGGTGTGGGACTTAGAAATGCCGGTTTTGATGGCATAGCCTTGAAGAAAGGTGAGAAATATGACTTCTCACTCTTTGGTAAAGTGCTTGAGGGTAAAGGAGGCAAGGTACTTGTGAACTTGGTTGATAAAGATGGAACAATTATAGCACAAACTGCCGTAAACGTAACATCTAAAGAGTGGAAACAACAGAAAGCAGTCTTGATAGCCACAAGCGATGCGGCTGCTGCCTCTTTGTCCATTGTTCCCCAGGCTGTCAGCAAGTATGCGCTGGATATGATTTCCCTCTTTCCGCAAAAGACCTTCAAAGGTCGTAAGAACGGACTTCGTGCTGATCTGGCACAAACGCTTGCCGACCTGCATCCCCGTTTCGTACGTTTTCCCGGCGGTTGTGTGGCTCATGGCGATGGAATAGATAATATTTATGATTGGAAAGGCTCTATCGGTCCGTTGGAAGCCCGTAAGCCGCTCCGCAATCTTTGGGGATACCATCAGACACGCGGTCTGGGATACCACGAATACTTCTTGTTCTGTGAAGATATGGGTGCGGAACCCGTACCTGTGCTTGCAGCCGGTGTACCTTGTCAGAACTCTGGTACCTGCGCCCACCATTCCAAGGATGAACTGACTTGCATGGGACAGCAGGGTGGTATTCCGATGGAAGAAATGGATCAGTACATCCAAGATGTTCTCGACCTGATAGAATATGCCAACGGAGATGCCCGCAAAACCGTGTGGGGTAAGAAGCGTGCGGAAGCCGGACATCCGAAACCATTCAACCTGAAGTTCATCGGTATTGGTAATGAGGACATGATTACACCTGTCTTCGTGGAACGCTTTAAGATGATATTCGATGCCGTAAAAGCAAAACATCCTGAAGTTACCGTGATTGGTACTACCGGTCCGTTCTACGAAGGTACGGATTATGAAGTAGGTTGGGATCTTGCTACCGAACTGGGTGTACCGATGGTAGATGAACACTACTATGTAGAACCGGGTTGGATGATTCACAATCAGGAATATTACGACCATTACGACCGTAGCAAAGCGAAAGTTTATTTGGGCGAATACGCCGCTCACCTGCCGGGACGCCCCAATAATGTAGAAACTGCACTTGCCGAAGCTCTCTACCTGACTGCCGTAGAACGTAACGGTGATGTAGTAGAAATGACTTCTTATGCTCCTCTATTGGCTAAAGAAGGCCATACACAATGGAATCCGGATTTAATCTACTTTAATAATGCGGAAGTAAAACCCACAGTAGGCTACTATACCCAGCAGATGTATGGTCAGAACGCCGGTACCGAATACCTGTCTTCTACGGTAAAACTGAATAATGGCTGGGATGCCGTGAAGAAACGTGTCGGAGTATCAGTTGTGAAAGACGCTAATACCGGAGATTATATCGTGAAGTTAGTGAATATGCTTCCGGTGGAAGTTTCTTCCCAGGTGAAGTTGGACGGAATTACTTTGGTAAATCCTTCGGCTACAAAAACGATATTGACAGGTGATCCGAAAGACAGAGGAGCTAAACCCGTTTCTTCTGATTTCAAGGTAGAAGGAAATGACTTTTCTTACTCTATGCCTGCTTATTCGTTTACGGTGATACGTATCCATCAGAATATTGAAAAGAAAAAATAAGATATAATAATGAGAAAGTTAACTGCCCTTTTTGCTTTGTCTCTTGCTTTGAGCATGCAGGCACAACAACATGTAATGACCGTCGACGTTTCTAAACCGACGGCAAAGATACAACCTGAAATGTATGGCATCTTTTTCGAAGATATCAACTTCGGTGCCGATGGCGGTCTGTATGCCGAACTGGTAAAGAACCGTTCGTTTGAATTCCCACAACCTTTCGTGGGTTGGGTGCCTTTCGGTAATGTAACCGTTCAGGATGCAAATCCTTGTTTTGACCGCAATCCTCACTATGTACGCGTAGTGAACGATGGTCGTCTGCTGCGCGCCGGACTGGATAATGAAGGTTACCGCGGCATCGGTGTGAAGCAAGGTGAAGAATATCGTTTCTCCGTTTATGCCCGCACGCCGGATGCGAAGCCGATGAAGCTCTCCATCGAGCTTGTCAACTCCAATGCACAGAATCTGTTGAAGAAAGAAATCGAAGTCAGCGGCAATAACTGGCAAAAGCTGACGGCGGTGCTGAAATCTCCTTTCACAGATGCTCATGCCCGCCTACGTATCGTCCTCGAAACACGTGGTACGGTGGATATGGATCATATCTCCCTGTTCCCTGTGAATACTTGGAAAGGACGTGAGAATGGCCTGCGTGCCGACCTCGCACAAGCCCTTTATGACCTTAACCCGGGCGTATTCCGTTTCCCCGGTGGTTGTATCATCGAGGGTAACAGTCTTGAAACCCGTTACCAGTGGAAGAATTCCGTAGGTCCTGTTGAAAACCGCCCTCTGAATGAAAACCGCTGGAACTACACCTTCAAACATAAAGCCTTCCCTGACTATTTCCAGACTTTGGGACTTGGTTACTTCGAATACTTCCTGTTGAGCGAAGACCTCGGTGCAGAACCTCTTCCGGTAATCAGCTGCGGGCTCTCCTGCCAGTACGAAAGCAACGAAGTA
>USSR01000498.1 GCA_900557355.1 uncultured Bacteroides sp. | reverse complement strand
GTCCTTCTAATGCTTTATATTTTAACGATTTAAATGTTTGTGTTATAACACCAATTCCATATGAATCAAACACTGAAACGATATGCTGCTTGTAGTAGTCTGGCATGAAATAATCAAGAATGAGACAAACTTTTGTCTGTCCATTCAAAAATGTCATGATTTCTGGGAAGATTTTATTTTCCCATGTATATTGAATATTTTTAAAAAATATATCAAAATACTGTGCATCAATGTCGTCAATAGAATTTTCGAATTCGTTTTTGAATAAGTTTTGAGAGTATTCATTGAAACAAACTGCCAAATTGTTTCTTGCCTGAATATTGTATTCACAAGCATCTAATGCATCATCAACAAGTGTCTTGAAATCATCTAATCCTTCTTGCTGTATAATTAATTTGTTTTGTTTGCGAATCCTTCCAAAGATGAAGTCTGATTCTTCTGCGGATATAGAAATAAAATCTTTCATTTCCTTTACATTCTCATGCAATATGTCAGCGGCATTTTTAAGCTTCCACGTTAATTGCCTTTGCAATTTATATGGTTTTGTTGAAAAGTAAAAATAAAATACATTTTGTATTCCTGCCCCTAACTTATTAAGTCTTTCTATTCTCGGTTTTTGAAACGAATATGCTTCAGAGAAACGCCCGTTTGCGCTTCTGGAAAGAAACACGAACATGTTTTCTATTTTGCATAAACCTTTATTCTTCTTTATAGGACGATCCAATGCTCCTACTTCAATGTCTGCTCTGGAAACAGCATAGCGCTTATCACATATGGTTTTCTCATTACCACAATAATTATCTAGATAAGGATTCTCCCGAACAGAACAATCAAAAGGCTTACAAATTATCAAGTTTTTGTTGATACTGCTTTCCGGTATATTCCTGTTCTTAATATAGTTATAAATACGCTTTGAATATTTGTAGTTGTTCTGTGCCTGTTTGAATTTTTTTGATTTAGCAGAACAATCCATCGGTAAAGTCATACAAGCTCTTTCTATATCTGCGCGCAATTTAATTTGTATTAATCGGTTGTAAAGCAATGAAAGTTTCAATGTAACAAACTCAATACATATTTCTTGTGCCCAAACTTCTGAAGCAGGAATATACAGCAGCGGATAACGCACTTCATCATCTATTCTACTTATGTAATAGTTCATCACGTCATTTATCATGCACAAGAACATTCGTGCATCTTCCTTTTTAGGATGACACATCACATCAATAATCAGATTTACATCCGAATTATTCTTGTTGTAGTGATTTATAAAGTGCTGGTCGATCATGTTGTGTTATATATTAAGTATGAATATATCAAGACTCATAATGGCACGAGTCATACCAACATAAATTTCAAACAAGAAATTTTCGTAGGTACTCTTAACTTGCTTGGCAGGGATCACAAGTATGATGTTCTCATTTTCCAATCCTTTGTATTTTAAAATAGAAGAAAGTCCAATAGCACGTTCTGGCAATCTAGATATATTCTCCTTAGAAAGTTCTATAACAGAATCCGAATATGATAATTTATCATAAATGGAATCTTGACCATCCTGCAGAGAGGTCAGCAAATCTGAGTGTACAAGAATTGTAGAATTATCCAATGAAAAATTAGAACTTGTCATCTCTTTTCTTTGTTGCTTAATACCTCTTGTTAGAACTTTAGAATCCTCTACAAAATGAATTTTACAGGCACATTCATCATTGCTAATCTTATTCCAAAAAGCTGTAAGATTTTCAGAGTTCACTGTCATTAATTCATTTGCATATCTTACAATCTCTATATTAGTCGGAACTCGTTTGTTACCATTGATTGTAAAATGTGCCGAAGTACGTAAGATCTCATCTATTGCAGATTCTAAATTGCGCGTGCCACTATTATATCCTTGCTCAATATCATATAAAACTAAGAATCGGCCCGTTCGCAGGCCAGTATGTTGCAATGACGTTAGTTCTCTTAGTATGGTAATCATTCCTTTATCAGCAACATCCTGTGCTTCGTCTATAATTACATAATCATAATATTTGTCTTGCAAATATTTTATAATAGTTGACTCCAGTTCCTGCAAGCCTGTTGTAAGGCTTAACTCATTGATAGATATTTGTCCGCCAGAAATACGATGCAAATATGAAGCATAACTCTCTACATCGCAATTGCTAAGCCCTTCTAATTGAAGAATGTATTTAGTTTGTGCAGCAAGCAATTTTGTCCAGCACAGATACAAGCCATTCAATCCCTTGTTTTTCTTAATAAAAGCCTTGGCTATTGTCGTTTTACCAGTACCTGGACCACCTTCTATCGCCACTCGGTGATTCCGTTGCAAACTATCTAATGCATCCAAATTAGAGATGTTCAACCAAGTTAAAATGTCCTTTAATGATGATTGACTGTATCTTCCTGTATCTTTGATCGTAGGTGCAAAACAGTTAACTACAGATGAGAGGATTTCTGTAGAAAGATTGCAGCTAAACCAATGTCTTCTCCGTTTGTCTTCCTTCAACACTTCGATACAGAAGTCTGCAAAAGAAGTATCCGAATCTTGTTTGCTTTTATTCCACATTTTGTAAGATAGATCCTGAACGGGATTGTTGCTTGTGCGTTCAAGGCTTGCATGAGGGAAGGCACAAAGATGGTCAATGAATACCTCTTCTCCATTTAATACTTTATTGTTGATAATCGCCCATTGGTAATCTTCAGCTTGCTTGAACGGTGAACGGTCCATCTGGGTGAGTGTTCCTTTGTTCTGGTAAAAATAATGACCTGCTTCAATTTGTATAGCTCCGCCTTTCACCTCTATAACAATCGCCCCAAGTTCACAAATAAGTAGAAAATCTATTTGTATTTCTCCAGCTCTACCAGAAGTAATGTGAAGTCTTATATCATGCCAAAAATGCCACATTATTGAACTCTTTTCACAGTCATGTACAATACGTCTGTACATGTCAATCTCACCCTGTAATGGAGTCCCATCATTCTTTGTTATAAGATGCTCTAATCGAGACAAATCCCTATTTGTATAGTCTATAATCATATTTCTTTTTTAGTCCAAAGTGTAGGGTTAACCAAATCTTTTAGTTTGTAATTAAACATCTTTAATATTTCTTCCCTATGTTGCGGGAATTCGTTTAAAAAGTTGACAAATGTCTGTATTGTTTTGCAAAGTTTGAGACCATTCTTTTCATAATAGCCATTGCTCAACCTGTCTTCAAATTCTTCAAACGAAATTTGATTGGGAACATCTAGTTTCTTTGTCTTTTGCTCCCAATATGATTGATTGCGGTAGCAGTATTCCCAAAATGACATGTAGCGATAGAACTGCGGTTGATTGCACCACCGCGCTATTTGAACATAAATATTTGACAATTTATGATTGACATAATCTGCATGTCTCATTACATAACCGAAACAGCCATATTGCATCAAAATTTTGATTCGTTCAAATAGTATTTTGATGTCATTATAAAGTTTCTCATCTTCACCGGATTTCAATGTGTAACCACAAAAAAGATAGAATTTCGTTCCGCGTTTGGAATTATGTCTCTTCCAGATTTTTAATGCTTTGATTATCTTATCACGGTCACGCCAGTTGTCAAACGCAAAAATAAAATCGCCATGATACTTACACTTAGATAACATCTGAGCAATTTCTTCACCATCTTCACTTTCAGCTAAAATGCGTTCATCTAAACCCTGTCGAAATTGGAATGGACGTTTTGAATCAATGAGACTTTGTAACATCGGCTGCCAAATTTCTTTTGGAGCTGCCAAAAAATTATCATCCCAAAGATAAATATAAGGACGAATCAAATCGCCTTTCTCATTCCTCTCATCATCTAAAAACCATTCTAATTCCGAATAACGATAAACCTTATTTTCAAGTTTATTAACGCAGAAAGGGCAATGGCGAATACAGCCGCGTGTTAAAAAACCTATTGAGTAATAAAGATAATCATTAAAGTATGATTTCTTTCTTCCTGCTTTTATTTTTGATTGTATGTACTCGTCATAAAGATGATAATATGGCATTTGCCTACACATATCGATTCCCCATTTTTTCTTTCCACCTCTTTTATTTGGATAATTATTCAAAAAAATATCATTTTCCAATTGATTCATGTCACGAGTACGTGAAGATTTGAAGTCTTTGATATCCTTTTTTATAGCATAATCACCAGTTCCACCTATTTTAAACTTGTTTTCGTTTGGAGTTTTCTTTACCTTCTCATAAAATGGAGGGTCTGGGGTAAATGAGAAAACTTTGGACATGTATATAGTGGTATACTCCATAATATTCTCATCTTTATCTATTATCAAACGAAAAGGAATTGCATTATCAGTTAGGAAACCCGCTAATTTCAGTAGTACAAGATTAGGGTGACGCGTACCACCATTCAATAGGTCAGCATCAACTAGTCCAATCAATATTTTATCTTTAGATGTCATTTTTAATATTTGGGAACAGATTTACTCTGTTAATATTAGCAATTCTTTTATGTTTATCTCTAGAATCTTCGCAACTACTACTAATGTTTCTAGTGACACTTGAGCAGTATTTAGGTATCATTTTGGAATTGTTACGGGAACCTTGTGATGCTGTTCTACTAGTCATTTATTAGTATGTTTCTTTTGTAAAAGAACTACTGTTGGTCTGTTTATCTACCATTGTTAAATCCTTTTAGATAACAAAAATAAGAAATAAATTTCAATGTACATAAATTTCTATCAAATATTAAGCAGTAATTTACATATTTCATAGTGAATTAAGTAACTTATGTAGCATAATTTTTTGATAACTCCTAACTTTTCAAGTCAATTATGGTATGAATTATTTCTTTAAGTAGTTATTCGTAATTATTTTAAACATGTTCAAATCGCATTACAAAGATTATATATACGTCTTGGTTAAGATTGCAAAACTATAATGGACTGTTTGGGCGAGGAAGCTGTGTGCAAGCCAGTGAGTTGGACCGATAGAGTGTGTGCAGCCAAAGAAGCTTAGTAGAAAGCTTCTGCTTGACAATGCAAGTGTATACCGTAATGAGAAAATAAAGCGAATGTGTCCCATATGGGAAAAACGAGGTCTCTTTCTCTTCTATATTCCCGTATTCTCCTCATTTGAACATTGTGGAGACGTTGTGACGTATTATGAAAGGGAAATGGGTTAGACCACAGGGCTATGTCACTATTGAATTGCTTTTTTATGTCATCAACAGGGTTTTGGCGGCGATAGGAATACAATTGAATATTAACTTTAGCTATTATGCTGCTTAAGTTTGATTAGTTACTTAACGTTATATTTTTTTCATTTTCTTTCTCCACCTCTGAAACCCTCTCATCAAACTTTCCTCTTCCACCG
>USSR01000497.1 GCA_900557355.1 uncultured Bacteroides sp. | reverse complement strand
ATTACGCCGTCCATCAGGACGTGAAGCGTATCCGGGTGATATCTTCTATCTGCACTCCCGTTTGCTGGAGCGTGCTGCGCGTATTATTAATCAGGAAGAAGTGGCACGTGAAATGAATGATTTGCCGGAAAGCCTGAAAGGTAAAGTGAAAGGTGGCGGATCACTGACTGCATTGCCTATTATCGAAACGCAGGCAGGAGACGTATCTGCCTATATTCCGACGAATGTGATTTCTATCACCGACGGACAGATATTCCTTGATACTGATTTGTTTAACCAAGGTAACCGTCCGGCTATTAACGTAGGTATTTCCGTGAGTCGTGTGGGTGGTAATGCTCAGATTAAGGCGATGAAGAAAGTGGCCGGTACATTAAAGATAGACCAGGCGCAATATCGTGAACTGGAAGCATTTACAAAGTTCAGTGGCGATATGGATCCTGTTACAGCACTGACCATTGATAAGGGACAAAAGAATACCCGTTTGTTGGTTCAACCGCAATATAGTCCGATGCCGGTAGAGAAGCAGATTGCCATTCTTTATTGTGGTACTCATGGACTGTTACGTAATGTTCCGTTAGATAAGGTGACTGATTTTGAACGTAGTTTTTTGGAAGCACTTGAAATGAATCATCGCGCGGATGTACTCGATGTATTGAAGAGTGGAGTCATTGACGATGATGTTTGTAAGAAGATAGAGGAAACTGCGGATCTCATGTCGAAACAATATTTGTAATCAGTGAATCGGACCTAATGAGGTAATTTCAATCGTAAATCAATAAATCGTAAATAGAAGTGGGTTCTTTAAAAGAAGTAAAAAACAGAATAAACTCCGTCAAGAGTACGCGTCAGATTACATCGGCGATGAAGATGGTGGCATCCGCAAAGTTGCACAAAGCACAATCGCGGATTGAGAATATGCTGCCTTATCAACAGAAACTGAATGAAATCCTGACAAACTTCTTGTCTACAGATGCCACGTTCGAGTCGCCTTATACCGAAGTGCGACCTGTGACACGGGTAGCGGTAGTGGTTTTTTCGTCTAACAGTTCGCTATGTGGTGCATTCAATGCAAATGTAGTAAAGATGCTTGGAGAAACACTGGCAGAATATAAATCACTTGGCAAGGAAAACATCCTGATATATCCTATAGGGAAGAAGGTGGAACAAGCTACTAAGAAATTAGGCTATGCATCGCAAGGAAGTTATCAGGGAATGGCGGAGAAACCATCCTATGTACAAGCATATGAACTTGCTGGATTGTTGATGCAAGAGTTTGTAGAAAAACAAATCGACCGTGTGGAGCTGATTTATCATCACTTCAAATCAATGGGGTCGCAGATACTGACGCGTGAGGAATATCTTCCTATTGACTTAAGTAAAGTGGAAGCAACAGCTGCAATAGAAGGATCGGGAAAACGCGGTTTTCAGAATGATTATATTGTGGAGCCATCTGTCGGCCAACTGATTGCGGATTTGTTGCCAAAGGTGTTGAGTCAGAAGCTTTTTACTGTACTTCAAGATTCCAATGCCTCTGAACATGCTGCCCGTACACTTGCTATGCAGACTGCAACAGATAATGCGAATGAACTGATACAAGATTTGACGAAGCAATATAATAAGAGCAGACAGCAAGCGATTACAAACGAGTTATTGGATATAATTGCGGGAAGTCTCAAGTAAGAAAGCTACGAGTTACGAGCTACGAGTGCCTTTCGGAATATAGCGCAGCCACTTGTAGCTCGTAACTTGTAGCTTTTTTCATTTTCATGTAAAAAGATGTGCCGATGGAGGCTTTTCCTCTTTTATTTGTGCTACCTTTACACCTCCAAACAACATTTATGAGATAATGGAACAGAATCCAGAATTGGCACTTGCATGGCAATTTATTGAAAATACAGGCACTCATCTCTTCCTGACCGGTAAAGCTGGTACCGGAAAAACTACATTCCTGCGACAATTGAAGTCCGGAAGCCCTAAACGTATGGTTGTTCTTGCCCCGACAGGCATTGCGGCTATTAATGCAGGTGGTGTAACTATTCATTCTTTTTTTCAACTACCTTTTGCCCCCTACGTGCCCGATACTTCATTCAGTGCGGATGGTAAGGCACAATACCGTTTCCGTTTCGGAAAAGAGAAACTTAACATCATGCGTAGTATAGACCTGCTCGTAATTGACGAAATCAGTATGGTACGTGCCGACCTCCTGGATGCGATAGATGACGTGTTGCGCCGTTTCCGTGATCGTAGCAAGCCTTTTGGCGGTGTACAATTATTGATGATCGGAGATTTACAGCAACTTGCTCCGGTAATCAAAGACGAAGAATGGCAGATGCTAAACCGCTATTATGATACTCCCTATTTCTTTTCCAGTCGGGCATTGAGGCAATCGGAGTACTGTACCATTGAATTGAAGAAAGTTTATCGGCAGAGTGACACTCATTTTCTGGACATGTTGAACCGTATCCGGGAGAATCGTTGTGACAAAACTTTGTTGGATGAGCTGAACCGTAGGTATATTCCGAATTTCAATCCTTCGAAAGAGGAAGGATATATCCAGTTGACTACCCATAACTATCAGGCGCAACGTATCAATGAATATGAACTGGCACAACTACCCGGTCGTTCTTTTACCTTTCGCGCCCAGATAGATGGTAAATTTCCTGAATATTCTTATCCTACTGATGAAGTACTGGAGTTAAAATGTGGTGCGCAAATCATGTTTGTAAAGAACGATTCATCCGGTGAACACCGTTATTACAATGGTATGATCGGTGAGGTGGTAAATGTATCCGCTTTAGGCATTGAGGTGCGTAGTAAAGGAAGTGAGGACGTCTTTATGCTGCAAGAAGAGGAATGGACCAATGCAAAATACGTGCTGGATGAAGAGACAAAAGAGATTACAGAAGATATAGAGGGAGTCTTCAAACAATTCCCACTGAAACTGGCATGGGCTATAACCATTCATAAAAGTCAGGGTTTGACGTTTGAGCGTGCGATAATTGATGCCAGCGCTTCCTTTGCGCACGGACAGACGTATGTGGCTCTGAGCCGTTGCAAGACGTTGGAAGGTCTGGTATTAAGTGCTCCATTATCTGCCAGGGCAGTAATAAGTGACAGTGCTGTGGATACCTTTACAGAAGATGCACGTAGAAATGAGCCTGATGAAACGCGTTACCGGAGATTGCAACAAGCGTATTTTCTGGAATTGTTATCAGGATTGTTTGATTTCTTACCATTGGAACTGGCATTGAAGCATTTTGTGAGGTTGGTGGATGAACACTTGTACAAGCTCTATCCCAAACTATTGACTGAATATAAATCAGAAGCGGAACGTTTCCATGAAAAGGTTACGAAAGTCGCTCAAAAATTTAGCTTACAATATACGCGCCTGGTTGATGGTGCGGCGGATTATGCTACAGATAAAAGTTTGCAGGAGCGCATTCACTTGGGAGCGGAATATTTCAAAGAACAATTGGCACCCTTGGATGCTATCAGAAGTAGTACAATTGTAGAATCTGACAATAAAGAGCTGAAGAAACAGTTGAAGACTGCCAGTGAAGAGTTGGATGATTTGCTTCTCTTGAAAGTCGATTTACTGGAATTCGTAATTGATAAGGGATTCCATGTAGGCGAATATCTGAAGCAAAAGGCGGTACTTTCCATTGACGATACGGCATCGACCAAGGGCAAAGGAGAAAAGCGTTCCGGTAATTCTTCCGAAAGAAGGAAACGGAAAGACGAAGCCGAGGAAAGTGGAAATACCCCTGCACGGAAAAAAACAGCAGCAGTGGAAGTACCTTCGGACATCCTGCATCCCGAATTGTACAAGCGTCTGGTGGCATGGCGCAATGCAGAAGCGTCTCAATTAGGATTACCGGTATATACCGTAATCCAACAGAAAGCTATTTTGGGTATTACCAATTTATTACCAGAAGATAAATCCGCTCTTCTCCGGATTCCTTATTTTGGTAAAAAAGGAGTGGAAAAATATGGGGATGAGTTGCTGGAGATGGTACGGGTGTACAAGAAGGAGAGTGGAATTGCAGAAACGCTGTTTAGTGATTAGTGGCATTCACCACTAATCACTTATTTAAAGACTGAACATTAGTTTTATTCCTTCTTCCAGAGTATGCGGCTGGTATCCCAGTTCTCTGCGTGCTTTTTCAATGCTTAATCCGCTGAAACGGGGACGGGGAGTTGTTTCTCCCATTTGTTTGGTGGTGACTGGCAGAATTAATGAATAATCCAGATTCAAAGTATCTGCTACGCGATAAGCAATATCGGCTATAGTCAGACATTCCGAGCCACAGATGTGATAAATGCCATTATTGGGATGATTTATCAGTTTCTCTATTCCTTGAGAGACATCGCCTACATAGGTTGGCGTGCGCCACTGGTCGGAAACCACCCGTATTTCTTCATTATTTCTTAAACGATTGGCTACCAATTGCAGAATATTCCCGTGTTGTCCCGGCAAGGCGGCACCATAAACCACTGCCACACGTGCGATGGCATAATTGCTACAGAGCTCAGCTACCCGTTTTTCACCTTTCAGTTTGGTTGCCCCATAATAGTTGACGGGATCAGGAGTATCTTCTTCCGTATAAAGCTGCCCTGTATCTCCATTAAATACAAAGTCGGTAGATAGATGTATAAATCGTGCAGCGGATGCTTCGCACCGGAATGCCAATTGTCCCACAGCGTTGACATTGATACTGTCTGCCTCCTCACGGTGTGCTTCACAATAATCAGGAACGGATAATGCAGACGTGTTAATCACTACATTCGGACGTACTTCCCGGAACAATGCGTTTTGTTCCCCCATCTGGCAGATGTCTGCACTGATAAAACGATAATTCCCGGAATCGGGAGCAATGTCGTCATGCATAGAACAACCTGTTACTATATACTCGTCATTGCGTGACAAATCATTCAAGATCCGGCGTCCTGTGAAGCCATTGGCACCTATTACCAATACTTTTTTCTTCATATTCATATTATTTCAGTATATAATCCCTTGACTGTTGTCTTTTTTTAGTAAGGTCCATTCCTTCCTTGTTGTACTTCGATTCTAATTCCGAATGATCCGTTTGCCGACTTCAGTTCGAAAGCACCTTTGAAGTTATTCCGTTCCCACGGCAGGGCAGAAGGATTAGGGACTTTCCGTCCGTCCTTGTCATACTCTCCATAAGTATTGATGCGCATTCCATTCTTCAGCCGGAAACTTCCCATTTGCAGGTTTTGGGGAGATGATCCGAAACCTGTCAGTCCGAAAGGGTTCATACTGTATATGGTGGAGCTACCTAAACTAAATAAGTGTGAGTAGCCTTGTGAGTAGGTCACATTCGGGTCCAAGCGAAACAGAAAACTATAATCTTTGCTGGCATCGGGAA
>USSR01000496.1 GCA_900557355.1 uncultured Bacteroides sp. | reverse complement strand
GCTTCCATGCGCGAAATTGCGCAAGAAGCACAGGTAGGGTTGAGCAATATCTATAACTATTTCAAAAGTAAGGATGATATTTTCTGTACAGTGGTACGGCCTGTAATCAGTGCATTCGATAGAATGCTGCACGAACATCACGGTCGTTATGGAGCAGATATCATGGAAATGTATTCCACAGAATACCTAAGATATGTGATAGAAGAATACATGACATTGATACAAAAGCATCGCAAATTGTTGGTATTGTTATTTTTCCATGCACAGGGTTCTTCACTGGAAAACTTCAAGGAGAACTTCACCGAACGCTCCACATCACTCGTGAAAGAGTACTTCAGAGATATGAAAGAGAAACACCCGCAAATGAATATCAATGTAACCGACTTTTCTATCCACCTGCACACGGCATGGATGTTCACCATGTTTGAGGAATTAATCATGCACCGAGTCGGGATAGAAGATTTGGAACAGATAGTCACAGAATACATCACATTCGAAGTAACTGGTTGGAGAGAGCTTATGAAAATATAAGCTCTCTCTTTTTTTGAATGAATCTGAATATTGTTCGTTTTTAAACACCGGAGGGAGCCAGGTTATAAGTAGAGGTCAACCAGGATGCCTATATGACTGAGTATATTATCATCCGTATTGATGGTATGAATCATCCGTATTGATTGTAGGAATCATTGGCATTGATTGTAGGAATCATTGGCATTGATTGTAGGAATCATTAGCATTGATTCTATACTCAGTATAGGAGTCATCACAGATTAACAGCAGGCACAGGCTATTACTCTTTATCCCTTAGCCCTGCAAAGAGTGAATGCCTGCCTCAAAAGAGAAAACTCACACTAAACAAAATTATAAATTATGAAAGAGAATTTCTCCATTGCCGGAGGGCGTATCCTGACGCTGATGAACGAACCGGAAATGCCAGGGAATAAAGAGGCTCCGGCAAGCGATGATATTACTTTCTACCATGTGCCATTCGGTTATCAGAAAAAAACAAGTACTGCATGATGTATCGGTAACACTGCGTAAGAATACACTCACCGCTCTGGTAGGTCCTTCGGGCAGTGGAAAAAGTACCATGCTGAAACTATGCGCACGCTTTTACGATCCGCAACAGGGGCAGGTTTTATTTAATGGAGTAGGCATGATGCGATTGCCCAAGGGGTATGATACGCAGGTCGGTGAAGGCGGTTGCACCTTGTCCGGTGGAGAGAAGCAACGCATTTCCATCGCACGGGCTATATTGAAAGAACCTCCCGTAGTGCTTCTGGATGAAGCAACGGCTTCACTCGATCCGGAAAATGAAGTGGAAGTACAGCGTGCCATCAATACCCTGATTGCGGGACGTACAGTAATCGTGATTGCCCATCGCCTGAAGACGATCAAGAATGCAGATAACATCATAGTATTGGAGGAAGGGCGCATGCCGAACAAGGTAAGCATCAGGAACTACTCGATAACAAGGGGCTATACGCCAAACTATGGAATATACAGGAAAAGACATTGGGGTGGAAGTTGTAAATCTAAAATAACGAACGGCACATATCCCTCAGTCACCCTACAGGATATATGCCGTTCTCATCTAAAAACCGGTCTTAATTTTATTGAGTTTTTATCAAGAGTTCGTTATTCTTCTCTCCGTTATACCAATCTGTTTTATCCTGACCGCCACTCATCGCCCAAGCAGCAAAGTCTTTGTAAGCATCGAGGAAATTACCCTTTTCAACGACATGGGCTATCGAAGCCGGAACACTCAAGCCCCAAATCAAGCCTTTATTGTTATAATAATAATCCTTTCCCAAACCGGAATTATCACTGGGATATGTATCGTATACCGGATTGTATCCTCCCAGATGGATTTCAGTACCCTGATTGGCTTTTGCCAGATAAAAGTCGAAACTTTCAAAGTCAGCTGAATTTACATCTACCTCGTTATTCATGTATATATTGATATTCAAATGCGGAAGTTCCGTAACAAGATATTCTTTTTCTGTATTAAAGAAGGTACTACCGGAAGGCTTTGAAACTACCGTAACCAATTTACGGAAGTCCATAATTACTTCGCCACTAGGACCGGCGAACCAATCTATATTTGTAATGGATGTATCAAAATCCTGATATACTTCAATATAGTCAATATCTTTTGCTTTAATATTCTTCAATCTTACGCACGGAGCATAAGGATATGAGCCTCCCATAGCCCTCAACTCAATACCAAACTGTATGGCATCAATCGCACTCTCAACTTCTTCACCGTGATAGAATGGAATTTGTACCTTGTAGGCAAGGACAAAATCATTGAAATCGTAATCCCCTAAACTCGGAAACATATCTTCGAACATGATAGTACCCCATCCATCATTAGGATAGTTGATTTGACCGCTTCCTCCATTTCTGGTTTCCGCCCTTGTCTCAGGACTCGGTTTGCTGTCCTTGGGGAGCGTGAAATGAACGATATTGTCCTTGTCGGCAGTAGCTGCCAGAACTGTTTTCTTACCATTTACCATTTCGTATTGCAGGTAAGCTTCTTTAGAATTGGCAGGCAGGCTCAGAGGAATTGTTAAGGTTCCGTCGTTTGTCTGTAGAGTTGCCAGCATTGCATTTTCGGTGCATTCGCGGTCGGAGTATACTGAAACATCCGATACACTTTGAGCCGTGATTTTGCATTGTGCATTTTTAGTCATTTTCCAGTCAAACCCGTTCGGGACGACCAGGTCGGCTACTGTTTTTTCTTTTTGCGGTTGTTTGTCTGCATCATACGCACTTTTTTCGCATGATGTGAAGATTGACGTGCTTAGCAATAAGAACAAGGTGAAAATCGATTTTCTTTTCATGTTGCGTTCTTTCTTTAATAATGTTTTTAATATTTAATTTCGTTTGCCATTATCTTTCCTTTTTAAAGTTGGTTCATATACTTGAATTTATTGAGGCGGATTTATATCCCCTATTTATTACTCTCGGGAAGCACAAAATGCAAACCAGTAGTTTAATCTTTAGCTATAAAATTGAGGTTACTTACCAAGTTACGACGGTAACGACGTACAAAGATGCACTTATTTTCACATACGGGCAAACGAATCTTAAAAAAAGTAGAAATAAAGTCAGTACGATACAGAAACTCTTTGGATGAGTTTCTTCATCTTGTTGTAATCGGTACGGGTATTGGGGTCAATCATTTGCTCAGGTGCTTTTCCTAAGTTCATATAGTTTCGCAAATAATGCGAATCAGGAGTTGAAACTGATTCATAACGGAGAAGAAAGGAGGAAAAGAAGTAATAAGGCGGTAAGGTGATAAAGTGGTTGCACTATATATCACAGAGCGTTATCCCGCTATCACTTTATCACCCTACCACCTTATCACATTTTGTTCATATCCGCTCAAGAAGGAGTTAAATTCAACTACTGATTCGCATAAATAATAAAACACCATATCACAGTTGAACATCTTCGAATCACGCCCCAGACTTTCTTTAGCAAAACAATAGTTGCCATACCACGGCTTCATTTCCGTAATCATCGCCTCAATGTCTCCCGTTAGTTGCCCGGCATCCTTATAATATTGGAATATCTCCCGTACATCATTCTTGCCGAAGGAACAAAAGAAACCGAAGGAAAGTTGTTGTAACTAACGGATATAAAAAACTCCGGCATCGCTATCGCTACACCGGAGTTTTTTTTAACACTTATGATAACTGGAATATTTTCAAATCATCCTCCACATCACTGACGGTGCCCAACTGGAAAGTATCAATCAATACCTTCGCCACATTAGGCGACAGGAATGCCGGCAACGTAGGTCCTACATGAATCTTCTTCACGCCCAGGCTCAACAGTGCCAACAGCACAATGACCGCCTTTTGTTCGTACCAGGCAATGTTATATACAATAGGAAGTTCATTAATATCGTTCAGTTCGAACACCTCCTTCAATTTCATTGCGATGACTGCCAAAGAGTAACTGTCGTTACACTGTCCGGCATCCAGCACACGAGGAATGCCATTAATGTCGCCCAAAGGCAATTTATTATAACGATACTTGGCACAACCGGCGGTCAGAATAACCGTATCTTTGGGTAATGCCTTGGCAAACTCCGTATAATAGTCACGGCTCTTCATACGACCGTCACATCCAGCCATCACAACAAACTTACGGATAGCGCCACTCTTCACGGCATCCACCACTTTGTCCGCCAGTTGCAACACCTGATTGTGGGCAAAGCCACCGATAATCTCACCATGTTCTATTTCCGTGGGCGGCTGGCATCGCTTAGCTATTTCGATAATCTCAGAGAAGTCTTTTCTGCCTTCCGCATCTGCCTGAATGTATTTACAACCGGGATAACCGGTGGAATTCGTAGTGAACATACGTTCTTTATATTCAGCATTTGCCAACGGGGGAACAATACAGTTCGTAGTGAACAAGATAGGGCCATTAAAAGTAGTGAACTCTTCACGTTGTTTCCACCAGGCATTTCCATAGTTACCCACAAAATGAGCGTATTTCTTGAAAGCGGGATAATAGTGTGCAGGAAGCATTTCGCTATGCGTATATACATCTACACCTGTGCCTTCGGTTTGTTTCAGCAACTCTTCCATATCTTTCAGGTCGTGTCCGCTTATCAGGATGCCCGGGCGCTTCCCTACTCCGATATTTACTTTAGTAATCTCCGGATTACCGTAACGGCTGGTGTTCGCCTTATCCAGCAGAGCCATGGTCTTCACGCCATATTCTCCGGTTTGTAGCACCATCTTCACCCATTCGTCTGCTGAGAGTGACTTTGCAGCGCTGGCTGCCAAAGCATGTTGCATAAAAGTGTGAATAGAGGCATCATCATAACCCAGGCGCATAGCATGTTCCAGATAAGCAGCCATACCTTTTAATCCATAAGTCATCAACTCTTTCAGAGAGCGCAGGTCTACGTCCGGCTCACGCACCCCACCAACCATCTCTGCCTTAGAAGCATATTCTTCACGGTCACCCCGCCATTGCAGTTCGTCAATTGACGGTAGGGAAATCCCCTTAGTTCCAGCTTCTTCCATCAACCGATTGCGCAATTCCAACCCTTTATCAACCCTGCGGAGAATACTTTCATCATCGAAATTCGCATTCGTAATAGTGCAGAACAAAGAATCTACAACGAAACGATTCACCTCAGGAGATACAGCATGTCCGGCATTCCTCAGTTCGTCAGCGAGTACCGATACACCACGCACCACAAACATCAGCAAATCCATTGCCTTTGCCGTATGACTTTCTTTTCCACACACACCTTTCAGGATGCAACCAGTTCCTTTCATGGTCTCCTGACATTGATAACAAAACATTTTAGCTTCCATCATCTTATTCTTTTTATTTAGTTATAAAATATATATTCCTTCTCTTT
>USSR01000495.1 GCA_900557355.1 uncultured Bacteroides sp. | reverse complement strand
GCATCAAGTCAACCCGTGGAAGGGGAGGAGTCGTTGAAGACATTCGCGTTAGCAACGTTGTTATGAGTAATATTAAACAGGAAGCAGTCGTGCTGAATTTGAAATATAGTAAAATGCCTGCGGAACCAAAGAGTGAACGCACTCCGATCTTCCGTAACGTACATATCAGTGGAATGACTGTGACAGATGTAAAGACTCCAATCAAAATAGTGGGTTTGGAAGAAGCGCCGATATCTGACATTGTTTTGCGTGATATTCATATTCAGGGAGGAAAACAGAAATGTATCTTTGAAAATTGTGAGCGTATCACGATGGATGATGTGATCGTCAATGGTGAAGAGATTAAAATGTAATCCTGCTCTGCATCTGATGTCTTTATGATGACTTACTTAGAATCAAATAATTAAAAATGAAACGAATCCTTTTTACCATGCTTCTTGCCGCATCTCTTTCGGCTGAAGCGCAGACACAAACATACGAGACGGAATTTGCCCGTCCCTTGAATGAAGTACTGACGGATATTCAAAACCGTTTCGGAGTCCGCCTGAAATATGATATTGATACAGTGGGAAAAGTGTTGCCTTATGCCGACTTTCGTATTCGTCCTTATTCTGTAGAAGAATCCCTGACGAATGTATTGGCACCTTTCGATTATAAATTTGTCAAACAGAAAGGAAATATGTATAAGCTAAAAGCGTATGAATATCCACGTCGTACGGATGCAGACGGAGAAAAGATGCTGGCTTATTTGAATACTCTTTATGCAGATCGACAGGCTTTTGAACTTCGCGTTGATTCTTTGAAAAAAGAAGTGCGTCAACGTTTGGGTATCGACACTTTACTAGCTCAATGTGTTAAATCCAAACCTATTCTTTCGAAGATACGTAAGTTTGATGGCTATACAGTGCAGAATTTTGCACTTGAAACACTTCCCGGCTTATATGTTTGCGGTTCTATCTACACACCTCAATCAAAAGGAAAACATGCGTTGATTATTTGTCCTAACGGACATTTTGGTGGCGGACGTTATCGTGAGGACCAGCAACAACGTATGGGCACTTTAGCACGTATGGGAGTTATTTGTTCGGATGGGGAGAGTCGGCTTTACAAGTTGGCAGTGCGGCACATCGTAGTAGTGCGGCGCACACTATTCAGGCAATGAATGGCTTGTTGATTCTTGAGTCTATGCTTGCTTCCCGTAAGGATATTGATACCAGTCGTATCGGTACAAATGGTGGTTCAGGAGGGGGCACTCATACTGTTTTGTTGAGTGTATTAGATGATCGTTTTACTGCTTCTGCTCCCGTGGTGAGCCTTGCTTCTCACTTTGACGGTGGCTGTCCGTGTGAAAGCGGAATGCCCATTCAACTTTCTGCAGGAGGAACCTGTAATGCGGAGCTAGCTGCTACTTTTGCCCCTCGTCCACAACTCGTGGTATCTGATGGTGGCGACTGGACGGCTAGTGTTCCTACTCTTGAATTTCCTTATTTGCAACGAATTTATGGATTCTATAACGCGAAAGACAAAGTAACGAATGTACATCTCCCCAAGGAGAAACATGACTTTGGTCCGAACAAACGGAATGCTGTTTATGATTTCTTCGCAGACGTGTTCAAGTTGGACAAAAAGATGCTGGACGAAAGCAAAGTTACCATTGAACCGGAATCTGCTATGTATAGTTTTGGAGAAAAAGGAGCTTTGCTTCCCGAAGGTGCAATCCGGTCATTTGACAAGGTAGCCGCCTATTTTGACAAGAAGGCCTTTGCTGATTTAAAATCAGATGCTTCTCTTGAAAAGAAAGCCATGGACTGGGTAGCTTCTTTAAAGTTGGATGATGAGAAAAAGGCAGGTTTTGCGGCAACAGCTATTTATAACCATCTTCGTAAAGTTCGCGACTGGCACAATGAGCATCCCTATACAACAATTCCCGAGGGTATCAATCCTCTTACAGGCAAGCCGCTTTCCAAGCTCGACCGTGAAATGATTGCAGATTCTGCTATGCCGAAAGAAGTGCATGAAAGGCTAATGAAAGATTTACACAGAGTATTGACGGAAGAACAGATTGAACAAATCCTGGATAAATACACGGTAGGTAAAGTTGCTTTTACCTTGAAAGGTTATCAGGCCATCGTGCCCAATATGACGGAGGAGGAAACGACTTTTGTTCTGGAACAGTTGAAACTGGCTCGCGAACAGGCTATTGACTACAAGAATATGAAGCAGATTTCTGCTATCTTCGAAATTTATAAAACCAAATGCGAACAGTATTTCAATGAGCATGGTCGCAACTGGCGGCAGATGTTCAAAGATTACGTGAATAAGCGAAACGCAGAAAAGAAGGCTCAAGGAAAGAAATAAATGAGGGTAAACCCTTAACCTCCTACATAACCGGAAAATCTCCGGGATAATAGAAGAATATAATAGAGCTATGCTTTGCAACTGACAAAGTATAGCTTTATCATATCTAAAGCTATGCTTTAGTTCCCCTAAAACACTGCTATAATTTATTTCTTCACGATTACTAAACATCTTTTTCGCAGAAAATGTGTTATTTTGTAGATGGCTAACAGAAATGTATATGATATGGATAAGCAAAAAGTAGCATTAGTCCTTTCCATGGGTGGAGCACGTGGAATAGCACATATAGGAGTAATTGAAGAATTACTTCGTCACAACTTTGAGATTACTTCCATTGCAGGAAGTTCCATGGGAGCAATGGTGGGAGCAATGTATGCTTCAGGAAAAATGGAAGAATGTAAAGAATGGCTGTATAGTTGGGACAAACGCAAGATGTGGGAATTGGCGGATCTTACCTTAAGCCGGGATGGATTAGTGAAAGGTGACCGTTTTATTAAAGAACTGAAACAAATTATTCCGGACATGAATATTGAAGCCCTGCCTGTCCCTTATGTAGCGATGGCTACGGATATTGTCCGCGATCAGGAAGTCAGGTTTGACAGAGGGAGCTTACATGAAGCTATTCGTGCGTCTATTTCTATCCCTATGCTTTTCCGCCCATTAAGAAAAGACGGTATGGTATTGATTGATGGAGGTATTCTGAATCCTCTTCCATTGAGTCATGTGCAACGCACTGAAGGAGACATTCTGATAGCTGTCGATGTGAATGCCCCCATTGATACCGGAAAGAAAAAGAAAGTATCTCCTTATAATCTGTTGACAGAATCTTCCAGGATGATGATGCAGCAAATCACCCGTTATCAGATAGAACGTTGTCAGCCGGATATCTTAATTCAAATTTCCGGCGATACGTATGATATGTTGGAGTTCCATCATGCTGCTTCGATAGTGAAAACTGGAGTGGAAGTTGCTCGAAGAATATTAATGCAATAAATAGTATTCATTAAAGTGATAGATTTTTATTCAATATAAATCATCTTTTTCGTCATTCCCCCGTCAATCGTGATGTTTTCTCCATTGATGAAATCATTGTTTTCCTCGCAGAGAAACAGACACATGCGGGCAATATCTTCCGGTTTACCTACCCGGCGTGAAGGATGCTGTGAATGGTCTTCCGGTTGGAGTTGATTATAATCATGGGTCTGTATCCATCCCGGAGCAATGGAATTTACGGTGATATTCCATTCGGATAAAGACAAAGCCAATGCATGAGTCAAAGAATAGATACCACCTTTCGAAGCTGCATAACCTTCACTTCCCGGTTCACTCATCAGATAACGTGTAGAGCAGATATTTATAATTCGGCCGTATGGGTTGGGAGAGGGCTGCTTTTTACGATGGATGGCAAGCAGCCGGGAAGTGATGAATACAGGACGCAGGTTAATAGAAAGAATTTTGTCGAAATCCTCTACACTTGTTTCTGTGATAGAAGAAAATTTGCTGATACCGACGTTGTTGACAATAATATCAATATCGTTCCATTCGGCAAGAATGGTTTGCATACAACTTTCAAGTGCGTTTTTATCACTTACGTCGACCTTATGGAACATAGCCCCGGTTGCCTTCGCAGTCTCCTGTCCCGATGTTTCGTTTATATCACAAAAGGCAACTTGATTTCCAGCTAGGCAAAAAGCTTCTACTATTGCTTTGCCTATTCCTTCCGCTCCGCCTGTTATAAATACTCTTCTTTTTGAATCCTCCGGTTTTGAAACCGTTGAAGTGTGAGACTTCGATTCAGCCGGACGTACTGCTGTTAGTTTCTTCTTACCATATTTTTGTGCTTGTTTCCAAGCAGCTTTTCGGGCTTCGTATTGTTCCTGTTGTCTTTCTATGTAATTATCTGCCATCGTTATTTTTTATTTATTGGCAAATGTAAAGTATAAAATGGATAAATACAAGAATCGACCGCTCTTTTGCGGGCAAAGGAGCGGTCGATTTCATTCAGATGATCGTTCAATATTTAAAACTTCGTCGGATCTATCTCTGCATATTTAATTCGTTGACGACGCCATGTATAAATGGCATGCAGCTTCCCGTCTTTCCCCTGAATAATGCTAGGGTAAGAGTATTGGCTGATCGGACTATCTTCTAATGTAAGAACAGGCTGCCAATTGATACCATCTTCTGAAACGGCCACACAGAGCGGAGTACGCGGACCTTTCGGAGTTCCGGGCAATGTAGAGAAATTATTGTAGATAAGGATATGTCTACCGTCTTTCATTGTCACGGCATCCGTACCGGAATTATTATTCGGGACATCCAGCAACGTAACTTTACTCCATGTGTCACCATTATCACTGCTCCACGCAGTTGCTACCTGTGCGTTACGTGTACGGCAGAGTATCTGTAATCTTCCATCCTTATGCTTCAAAATACTGGGTTGTATTGCATAAACAGGTTTGGCTCCTTCTCCTTCGATCGCTTCTCCGCCTTCCTGGTCATCCACATTCACACCTCCCTTTTTACGATTTTGGGTGGGGACAGATAACTCGGCATCCAGTGGTCCGACCATCTTCCAGGTCTTGCCTTTATCATCGGAAATCTCGAAATGGACACGCCATCCGTTACTTCCTTCCGTACTGGAAGGGCAGATGATACGCCCATTGATATATTCCGGTTTATTCTTAATAGGTCCAAGAAAACCTTTCGGAAGCGCTTCGCGTTTGCTCCAGGTTTTTCCTCCGTCGCGTGAACGGACAAGCCATCCTGTCCAGTCGCTCACTTTCAAACCTATTTTATAAAACAGAATCAGGTCACCTCCGGGAATCTGGAAAAGAACCGGGTTCCAGCAAGCTTTTCTGCGGGCAATAAGTGTTCCTTTTGCATCTTTCACCGGGGTACAGGTTGAATCGATTCCGGCCAATACTGCTTGTGGGTCTTTGAGTGAAAACACACCGTCGGCAGCAAGTTTGGGGGCGGTCCATTCTTTAGAGCCTTTAGGTTTACGACATACCCAGATGCAACAATCCGGATTGCGC
>USSR01000494.1 GCA_900557355.1 uncultured Bacteroides sp. | reverse complement strand
CCCGGAGAACCGCTTGACTACCGCTTCAACTCCAACGACCAGATGCTCGGTGTATCATGGTATCAGAGCCTGCAACTTTTCAAAGGGAACCGGGTGACTGTAGGAGCCGATTATTTTCATTTCGGCGGTGAAGCATGGAATAAATTCTCTGACGGACATCGTGAAACCTCAGCGGATAAATCCCTGAATGAAGTAGCCGGATATGTAGACTTCCGGCAGGACATCGTCACCTGGCTCACGCTGAATGCCGGTGCACGTGTAGACCATCATTCGCAGACAGGGATGGAGTTTATTCCACAAGTCGGTCTGGCCTTCCACCTCCCGAAAGATGCGGAAATCAAGGCAATGGCAAGTAAGGGATTTCGCAATCCCACCATTCGCGAAATGTATATGTTCCCTCCGCAAAATCCGGATTTGAAGCCCGAGAAACTGTGGAATTATGAACTTTCCTTCTCGCAGCGCCTTATGGAAAACCGTTTGTCATACGGCGTAAATGTGTTCTATATCAATGGTGAAAACCTGATTCTGCGTCTTCCCAATCCGGCCGGAAGCGGTATGCTGAACCAGAACTCCGGTGAGATTGAGAACTGGGGAGCGGAAGCGAATATAGGATACCGGTTCAATTCAACATGGGGTGTCACGGCAAATTATAGCTGGCTTCACATGGAGAATCCTGTACTGGCATCTCCCGAACATAAACTTTACGGAGGCGTGAACTTCAGGAAAGGACGTTGGAGTGCATCTACGGGCATCCAATGTGAAAGGACTTTATACCGACCTGGATGCGGAAACCAAGGAGAACTTTGTGCTGTGGGATATGCAGGGGAGCTTCAAAGCGACCCATTACCTGTCGTTCTATGTGCGTGGCGAGAACCTGCTGGCACAACGTTACGAAATAATAGCCGGCTATCCGATGCCGAAAGCTACTTTTATGGGTGGAGTAAACATTAACTTTTAATAAACATATAAATTATGAAAACAACAACTATCAGACTGTATTCTCTGGATTACGGCAATGTGAAAACGTATTTTGCCGCTGCTCTTTTCATTCTGGGTAATCTGGTTTTGCCACAACTTTGCCATCTTATTCCACAGGGTGGTCTTACTTTGTTACCGATTTATTTCTTTACGCTTATTGCTGCTTATAAATACGGTTGGAAAGTTGGATTGCTGACAGCCGTCTTTTCACCGGTTTTGAACCATCTGCTTTTCGGTATGCCTCCTGCAGGAGTATTGCCGGCCATTCTTTTAAAATCCGTTTTACTGGCAGTGGTTGCCGGATATGCAGCCAATCGTTTTAAACGTATCTCTATTCCTGTTTTAGTATTAGTAGTACTGGCTTATCAGTTTATCGGAACGCTGGGTGAGTGGGCAATGGTAGGCAACCTTGCACTTGCTTTCCAGGATTTCCGCATCGGCATACCAGGAATGGGATTACAGATTCTCGGCGGTTATCTGTTTATCAAGTATTTGGTTTATAAATGATATTCCATAAAATAAAAGTATGTTACGAAAAATCAGACTAACGTTTGCCATATTTTTTTTCGTGCTGATCACGCTTTTGTTTCTCGATTTTACGGGTACATTGCATGCTTGGTTCGGTTGGATGGCTAAAATTCAGTTTTTGCCCGCTTTGTTGGCTTTGAATGTCGGGGTTGTAATAATCCTTATTGCATTGACACTGCTCTTTGGGCGTGTGTATTGTTCCGTAATCTGTCCGTTGGGCGTATTTCAGGATGTAGTTTCATGGTTGGGTAAAAAGCGGAAAAAGAATCGCTATTCGTATTCACCTGCACTTAATTGGTTGCGTTACGGAGTGCTGGGAGTATTTATTCTGGCTCTGATAGGAGGAGTTGGTTCATTGGTTGCCTTACTGGCACCTTATAGTTCGTACGGACGAATAGCTTCTAATCTGTTTGCTCCGGTTTATCAGTGGGGAAACAACCTGCTTGCTCTTTTGGCCGAACGGGCAGATAGCTATATGTTTTATTCTGTAGATGTCTGGATGAAGGCTATGGGAACTTTTGTGATAGCTGTTCTGACATTTGTTATTCTGACTGTGCTGGCCTGGCGCAACGGGCGTACATATTGCAATACAATTTGTCCGGTAGGAACAGTATTGGGATTCTTTTCACGTTTTTCTTTGCTGAAACCGGCAATCGATACGAGTAAATGTAATGGTTGCGGTTTGTGCGCACGCAATTGTAAGGCGGCATGCATTGATTCTAAAAATCATAAAATAGATTATAGCCGCTGTGTGGTTTGTATGGATTGCATCGGTAAATGTAAGAAAGGAGCTATCCGTTATGAGCGTCCTCATAAGGAAGTGCAGAAACCGTTAGCTGCTGAAAAAGTAACTGGTGTGTCACCGGAACAGGTGGACAATGCACGTCGTGCTTTCTTCTCTGCCGGCGCCGTGTTTGCTGCAAGTACATTGCTGAAGGCACAGGAGAAAAAAGTGGATGGTGGATTGGCTGTCATTGAGGATAAGAAAATACCGGAACGGACGACACCTATTGTACCGGCAGGTTCATTGAGTATTCGTAATTTTGCGCAGCATTGTACGGCTTGCCAGCTTTGTGTATCAGTGTGCCCTAACCAGGTTTTACGTCCATCCGGTAATTTGATGACGTTAATGCAGCCGGAGATGTCTTATGAACGTGGTTATTGTCGTCCGGAATGTACCAAGTGCGCTGAGGTATGTCCGGCAGATGCCATCCATCCTATCAGTCCGGCAGATAAATCGTCTATCCAGATCGGTCATGCCGTATGGATCAAGAAGAATTGTGTGCCGTTGACTGATGGAGTAAATTGCGGCAATTGTGCCCGTCATTGCCCGGTAGCGGCGATAGAAATGGTTCCGTCTGAGGTAGATAATCCGGATTCTCCAAAGATTCCGGTTGTCAATGTAGAGCGTTGTATTGGTTGTGGTGCCTGTGAGAATCTTTGTCCGGCACGCCCTTTTAGTGCTATCTATGTGGAGGGACATGAGAGACATCGAGTAATATAAAGGTGGTAATGTGATAGGGTGATAAAGTGATAAATGTTAGAAGAACAGATATGGAAGAACATAATAAAAATATAAACCGTAGGGATTTTCTGAAAATTGTGGGCATCAGTGCCGCTACGACAACGGCTGCTGCTACTCTTTATAGTTGCAAACAGAAGGATGGGGTGATTCCGGGAGGCAGTGCATCGACTCCGGTGCCCACTGATAAGATGACTTACCGTACTTCTGTGGCTCAGAAAGACCGTGTTTCACTTCTGGGTTATGGTTGTATGCGTTGGCCGACAGTTCCTTCGCCGGACGGGAAAGGAGATATAATTGATCAGGATGCTGTGAACGAATTAGTAGATTATGCTATTGCGCACGGTGTGAATTATTTCGATACATCTCCAGTGTATGTACAGGGATGGTCGGAAAAATCTACTGGTATTGCATTAAAACGTCATCCGCGCGAGAAACTGTTTATTGCTACAAAGTTATCTAACTTTAGTAATTATAGCCGTGAAAACTCCATAGCCATGTATCGTAAGTCTTTCGAAGATTTGCAGACAGATTATATCGATTATTATTTGCTGCACTCTATTGGTAATGGTGGAATAGAAGCGTTCAAAGCGCGATATATAGACAATGGTATTCTGGAGTTTCTGTTGAAGGAACGGGAGGCTGGACGTATCCGTAATCTGGGATTTTCTTTCCATGGTACAGTGGATACTTATGACTATGCGCTTTCTCTGCATGATGAGGTGAAATGGGATTTTGTACAGATACAGCTTAATTATGTGGACTGGAAACATTCTTCGGGACGTAATGTAAATGCGGACTATCTATATGATGAATTGGTAAAACGTAATATTCCGGCAATCATTATGGAGCCATTGCTGGGTGGAAGATTGTCTAATGTACCTACTCATATTATGACACGTCTTAAGCAGCGTCGTCCGGAAGATAGCGTGGCTTCGTGGGCTTTCCGTTTTGCAGGCTCACCGGAACTAGTGTTGACGGTGTTGAGTGGTATGACGTATATGGAGCATCTTCAGGATAATATCCGTACCTATTCTCCGCTGATTCCTTTGACAGATGATGATAAGGAGTTTCTAGAAGAAACGGCACAATTGATGTTGAAGTACCCTACCGTACCGTGCAATGATTGTAAATACTGTATGCCTTGTCCGTATGGTATTGATATTCCTGCTGTGCTTATACATTATAATAAATGTGTGAATGAGGGGAATGTACCGAAGAGCCAACAAGACGAGAATTACAGAAAGGCACGCCAAGCTTTTCTTGTTGGTTATGACCGTAGTGTGCCACGCCTGCGACAGGCAAATCATTGCATTGGTTGCGATCAATGTTCGCCTCACTGTCCGCAGAGTATTAATATTCCCAGGGAGTTGCGCCGTATTGACGGGTTCGTGGAGCAGTTGAAACAGGAAACGTTGTAGCCCTCCCTACATTGACATTTATAGAAAAATTTTCATCTTTGTAATAAATAGTGGATTGCGCTGATATTGTTGTCATATAGAGACAATGATATCAGCGTTTTTGTTATATTTGCGGCATCGTATGCAAATTTGAAAAAAAATGAAAAAGCTTTTATGTACATTGGCGTTGTTTTTTTTATGCATGACGCCTTTGATAGCGCAAGACACTATCTCAGTATCTTATGAATCGCCTAAAGATGCTTTTGTGCAAAAACTGATGGACTTTCAGGGGATCTTTGGTTTTGATGTTATAGTCAGGACATCTCACAAGAACTTGCCTTATAAGTTGTATATGGTAAGATGTACTGATGGAAAAACAGAAAGGAAGGCTTTGAATGAAGAAATTCCTTGTAAGATGGATAGTGCTCAGCATTTTTATTTCTTTGCACAGGCAGAGTCCGCAGATAGTGTTCATATCGATTGCCAGCATAGAGTAGGAACCATTTTGCATGTTCCTATTGCAACCAAGAGCTGCATTCTGATGGAAACTTTGCCAACTAAAACTTATACGCCGGCAGATCGCATTCCTTTGATGGCTTATACTACCGGGGCAAAATTTAAGATGGATTTCAATGGTCAGACAGTGGATGCTATCAATTTTTGCGAAGTGCGCTATTCCAAAACCCATCCTTCGGAATGGTATGAAAAGTTTAGTATAAAAGATTATATCTATTTTGAACTTGAGTTTCAACCATAAGAAAATAAGATTGCGTGGTTGCATCTTAATTTCGCTGAAAACAGAAAACAATGAAACAGGAAGTCTTATTTCTTCTATTGAATGATTATGCCGATTGGGAAGGTGCATTCCTTTCTATTTCTTTAAATGCCGGAGTGTTACCGGGTAACGAAGTAAAATATATATCAAAGACAGTTGCCCCGACGCTGGATGAAGTTCGTTCTATAGGCGGGTTCCGCAC
>USSR01000493.1 GCA_900557355.1 uncultured Bacteroides sp. | reverse complement strand
TACGCCCTGCATGGTGATTTCCAGCATCATGAAGAGCTGTGAATAACCGTCTATACGCAGGAAATCACCACCTACGCGGAAAGCCTCCGGTTCGGGTACGAAAATGGAAAACACTTCACTTCCAAAGAAAATGAAAAGCAATGAGCATAGGGTACCGAATATGGTGGTCATCCACAGTGTAGTATACCAAGCCCTTTTTACTCTCGATTTTTCTCCGGCAGCATAATTCTGTGCAATGAAGGTACTTAATGCAGTAGAGAATCCTTGCGAAGTATTCCAAGTGATAGCTTCTATTTGTCCTCCGGTAGTGAAAGCCATAAGTCCGATATGTCCTCCTTGTTCCGAAGCCGTACGCGAAAGGAACATATTGACAAAGGCAAACAAGGTATTCAGCGTAGCTACCGGAAGTCCGAGCTTGAATATACGGTGGGTGTATTTCTTTTTAAGACGGGTAAGAAAAGGGAAGCCTCCCAGCAGATTGTCTTTATACCGTAGCTGATAAATGAAAATACCGAATACTGTAGCTTCGGATAACCATGTGGCGAGGGCTGCACCCACTGTTCCCCAGCCAAAACCGAAGATAAATAACGGGTCGAGTATGATATTCATTATCAATCCGGTACCACTGATGTAGAAAGGTGTCTTGCTTCGTCCTGCCGCATTGTATATTCCTGTGAAGGCGGCCGATAAAAATACGAAAGGTAATCCTGTTGAGACAATGCGCAGGTAAGTTACGGCATTTTCTGTGATATGCTCTTTCAGTTCGAATATATGCAGGACAGGATTGGCAAACAAAAATAAAAGAGCAGCCCAGCATACAGAAATGAGCAGGGCAATACTGATATTATGTGAAGCGAACTGCCGTGCATCTTGTTCGCTACGAGCCCCGATAGATTGCCCTACGCTGACTTCAGAACCTACTTTATTCAGCAAGGCTATGGAACCGGACATCCAGGTGAGTATACCTACCGCACCGACAGCAGCAACTGCTTCACTGCCTAAACGACCTACCCATGCCATGTCCGTCAGGCTGTATGCCATCTGGATAAAGGAAGTGGCCATAATAGGTATCGCCAGATTAAATAACTGGCGATTGATAGACCCTTTAGTCAGATTCTTTGTTCCTTGCATGATTTACAGTCTGTAAATTTCGGACTGCAAATTTACGGATTATTTGTTAATAATCACACTGCCGGTTGCTTTTCTGTCTATTGAGTTACCAGGAACCTTTTTATAAGTAGCTGTGCCCGGTACTTCTATACTACGGGTAAGGGTGGCTTTCCCGTCAATCAGGTCTATGGCAGCTTTAAATAAGTGTTCATTCGGATCTCCTAAAGGAAACATTTCAATGGGAGATACTGTTTGAGCATCAACGTATGTGAATGCTTCGTCAAGTTGTACATCCGGCGCTATTCCATCAGCATAATCAGTAAAGTCTACTGAATTGTATATTTGACAAACAATAGGGTGTATTTCCCACTTCTTGTCGTCGCTTGTATATTCCAGTGAACCGACGTTTTTACCTACAGTCGTTTCTCCAATTACCACAACATTCATAAATGGTTCCAATGAGTTGATCACCATTTCCGAAGCGGATGCACTGGAACTACTTACTAATACATACAGTGTTTTTAGGTTCAGGTTTTTCCCGTTTGATCCGAGCAAACTCTTGTTTGTATTAAATTGGACCTTTTTGTTTTTTTGTTTATCATTGTATTGTAGGTAACCTAATTTGTTGCCAACTTGATTTCCCGGTTGGAGAATGGTACATAATAAGATACCGGAAGATAATGCTCCACCATTGTTGTACCGTAAATCCAAGACAAATTCATCCACTCCGTTAAAGTCAGAGCCTGAAAGAGATTTTAAATGGTTGTCGTAAGACGTGTCATCATCGCTTTTCCCTGCAGTGAAATGGTTGTAAAGCAGATAACCTACTTTTTTATTTTTGACCGGACTTTCGATGACATTCCATGTATATACCGGATCATCTTCAACTTTCCGGGCTGATGCTAAATTTATTTTTTCATTCTGAAGCACAAACTTTTTTGTTGCCGGGTCCCATTTGGCTATTGTTAATGAACAGGCTTCGCCACCGGATAATGATGCAAAATTAGCATCTGTCACTGGAGCATCATTGATTTTTGTAATCCAGTCGCCTCGTTGCAATCCGGCATCATCAGCCGGCGAATCTTTCACTACATATAATACGAGCGCAAGTATGTCCTGATGTGTTTTATCAGCATAAATACCTGTAAATTCAAAACCGTATGAATACTCTTCATTTATCGTACTACGCGTATTTCCTCCTGTGAGTTCTTTGATATAGGAGAAATATTGGTGTTTGCTTCCACGAACTTTCCCGTCTTTATCAGACAGTAATGAATAAAAGAAAGTTTCCGGATCATTCGCATAATTCAGCTTGCCGGCTACCGGTATTTCATTGTACCAATAGTAATGTTCGCGCATGGTATCCTCTATCCATGCCTGCGTATCAGGACGATCACTGTTACCACTTGGATCGTCATCATCCTTGCAGGCACTTAAAGAGAGACAGATAAACAGGAATAATAAAGTTTTGATTTTCATATATAAGTTCGTTTTATAGTAAACGCAAATATATGAATTTATATTCTTTATTGAGTTAATTTCCGATAGATTATCTTTTTATTGAACACAGCTTAATACTCATTAAACTTTTCTGTGGATGAACTTTCCCTCTATCCAGTAAGTGGCATGGTTAGCCTTGAACTTTAATATGACATAGTTCGGGTCAGTCGGGCCGCCGGGAAAATGGTTGATGAACCAGTCTTGCCAAAGTTCTTGTTTGATGTCTGCATCTGTGATAACTTCTACATCACCGGTCATGCAAACACTGTCTCCCTGGGCATAGAAACATAAACCACCTTTCGGATTCTTTCGAAAATCAACTGTTTTCCATGAGTCGTTTCCGGTTGACATCCAAACGGTTGAAATACCTTCGGCTTTAACCATACTCATTGGTACAGGGCGGGGATATCCCTCTTGGTTAATAGAGGTAAGAACTACTACTTCGCTCTTTTGAAGCATTTCTGCGGCTTTCTTTTCAAGTGTTTCCATCTTTTTAATCTGTTTTGTTAATTGAATGGTGCAAATATAAGTAGCCGGAGATATTCCTTCATTGTATAAAAACGACATTTACGCTTCTACGTAAGTCAGCGTGACTTCTTCTTCCGGCGAAGGAAGGGCCAGAAAAGAGTAGGGGGTATTACCTGACATTCTTTTTATTTCTCTTGAAAGATGGGGGACATCATAGTATCCTGCATGAACAGCAGTAGATAACAGGTTATCGCAGGTAGCACTGGACTCAATAAATCTACCGCATTCTTGAATTGCATAATTCTGCTGTATATTTTGGGAGTATATCCTGTATTCATTTTGAATTTACGTTCGAATTGTCGTTGGCAGAGACAAATATCTTCCACTAATGATTGTACCGGGAGTTTTCCCTGATGACGGTTTATTTGTTCTATGGCAAACGCAATCTGTGGGTCCGTCTGTAGATCATATTTGTATAAAGACTTGATGAATAATTCTTCTATTATCTTTATTCTGTCTCCAAAGTTATCCTCTTCACATAGTCTTTCTGCAAACGAGGCATCGAAGAAGTTAGTTACTTCATCAGCACAGATTCTTTGATTGGTAAGTTCGTGCAGGGGTAATTGTATGAAACGTGATAATCCGGAAGGTAGAAAACGGACTCCCAGCATATGAATGGTTTCCGCATAAGCTACCAGTTCCGAGTAACTATTCATCGGTCCAATGAAGTAGGAACGGTAAGGTTTCATGGTTAGCCTGCCATCTACCGTCTGTGTAGCCTCTCCAAGGGTGAAGATAAAATCCGTGCATCCGTCGGGAAGTATGTTGATGCGCATTCCATATTCAGGATTGCCTTTAAATTCCCAATATTTGTCAATATAGGGGGAGAGCAGACTGCATGGTGGGTATTCTTTGTACATAAATTTAGGATGTCATTGCAGAAAGGTAATCATTGGCAGGTTATATACCTTATTTTTCCATTTTTTTTTCCGTCATATCTACTTCTCCCTGAAAGTTGATGGACTGGCGGTTTTGCATGTTTACGAATATGGTAGAGGAGCCGTTGCTAAAAATATCGATATCAAAATCGAATTTATCTTCCGTGCTCCGTGCCGTGAATTTGATTTTTGCTGTTCCTTTCTTATCCCAATCCAGTTTATAGTCGGTAAGTGGAGCTTTGAAGTTGAGCCCTTCTCCGCCACCATAAGGAATTGAATAGGCCCTTCCATAATAAGGTAGATGGGATATGATGGAATCGTTTCTGATTTCTACAGAATATGGAGAAGTCAGCATCACGGACCGTCCCCTTGCAGGAAGTGCCCGGTTCACATCTATTTTATATTTCCCGGATGTGATGAGTTTTTCAACCGCTTGTTTCTTTAGCTCTTTCTTTTCTTTCTTAGTTTGTGCAGAAAGAGTCAGTATACTGATTGCCATAATCAGCAATAAGGAAAAAATAATTCGGATTGCTTTCATACATACTTATATTTTATGGATTATATATATGAGTAACAATCAAATGTACTGATAAAGATAATCAGGTACGTGCTCATTTAATGATATTTAGAATTATTTTACCAGTCGGTAAACAAAAGATGCACCTAATTTGTAGGGTAACCATTCGGCGCTGGCGTTTTTGCCCACATACATTTCTCCGGTAGATTTTATATAACCTTTATATCGGGAATGCTGCCATCCATAGCTTGCGAAGAGGTCTACTGCCCAACGGTCGTTAATTTTAATTTGATAGCCTAAAGTTGCTCCGAAAGACATGCCATTGCCTTTTTGATATTTATCATGATTGATATAATTCCATTTTGTGAATTTAAACAGTCTGTGATAACTGCCATATCCTCCTACATAGAGTCCGTTGAATGCTCCTTTAGGGTAATATCTGCCTTCTACAATTAATTGGCCGAATCTCATAGGGTTGCCCTCGATGCTTTTCCAGGGTGAGTATACGGCATCTCCATTGAATGTCCACTTATCTGCAAGTTTGGTTTCTGCTGACATGTTCACTACACCCATAGCCCAATACAAAGCGTTCCATTTGAGTTTGGTTTGAGCCTGAACGGCAGATAAAGATAGAGTTAAAAGGATCAGCAATAGTAATTTTCTCTTCATGACGAAACAGTTTAGATATAGTTATTTAGTTAAAGTCTTCTTTGTGTTTTAATTTGTAAGGGGCTAACAACCAGATGATTTAGCCTGCTTTGAATAAAAAAAGGAACTTTCAAAGTTCCTTTTTATGTGATCCGCTTGGGGCTCGAACCCAAGACCCCAACATTAAAAGTGTTGTGCTCTACCTGCTGAGCTAGCGAATCAATCCTT
>USSR01000492.1 GCA_900557355.1 uncultured Bacteroides sp. | reverse complement strand
CTGTTGCATTGGAATCTTGCGGAAGGGCTTCGGGCATTAGGGCACGATGTTTGTGTTGCTTCCGATGGTTGTGGTTGGAGAAATTACCCGCGCAACATAGCTCTTGACCGGCCGACGGATAGTTTGCGTGATGGCATTTTCTGTATTCTCCGCATACTGCGCCATCTACCGAGTTTTCGGGAATATGATGTTGTACAGATTATCAGTCCTTATTTTTTGCGCTTACGCAGCGAACGCACTTTGCCAGTTTACCGTTATTTGCAGCGGCATAATGGCAAGGTCTTCTTGGGAGCTTTTGGGACCGATTATTATTATATTCGCGCTTGTATGGAAACAGATGTTTTCCACTATTCGGATTTTAAGATCGGAAGCCGGTATCGTGATACAGCTTTTAATCAGAGCACTCTTCAGGATTGGTATTATGGTGGGGCAGCTCGTGCCACTCAGGCTATAGCTGAAACATGTAATGGCATTATTGCTTGCTTATGGGAGTATTACGTTTCTTATCAACCTAGCTTCCCTGAGAAAACGGGCTTTATTCCTTTGCCTATTGATTTGCAGAAGATAACATCGCGCGTTCGCTGTGTGCCGGAGAAGCTGAATTTCTTTATTGGTATTCAATCTGCCCGTAGTAATTTAAAAGGTACTGATGTCATGCTGCCTGTGTTGCAAGAAGTGCAACGCAAGTATCCCGACCTTTGCCGGATTACCGAAGTGCATGATGTGCCTTATGCCCGTTATCAACAGTTGATGGATGATGCGGATGTCCAGTTAGACCAGTTGTATTCATATACTCCTTCTATGAATTCACTGCTTGCCATGGCAAAAGGAGTAACTGTTGTGGGAGGCGGTGAACCGGAAAACTACGAGATATTAAATGAAACGGAGCTTCGCCCTATTATCAATGTCTTGCCTGATGAACAGGACATTTACCGGAAACTGGAAGAGATTGTTCTTCATAAAGAACGTATTCCGGAATTATCGGCGCAAAGTGTAGAATACGTAGCCAAACATCACGATCATATCAAAGTTGCCCGGCAATACCTCGATTTTTGGGAGCAGCATTAATGCCCTTTATAACTCATCATTTGTTTCACGGCATGGAACTGCTTGCTCCAAGCGATGAAACTGTTTATTTCAAGCCTTGAAACTTTTCATTTCAGATGGTGCAACAATTACCTCCTACCTTTTTCTTCTTTTTAAGCCTGTATTTGCCCTTGAATACCTTCTGTATCTTTCGGATGTAACATGAGTGAAAGAAAATGAAATGTTATTGCAGAAAGATGTAATATCAGCGAAAGTTTGTGTAAAATGATTGTAGGTGCCTTTTGATGTCTATGTTGTATATTTGCTGCAGGGAGATTTCCCTGCGAAAGAAACAAGCAAAGAAATATCAAAAAAGAAATAGTATGCAAAGACGTTTTTATCTTTTCTTGCTGGTGACCATCCTGTATAGTTGCACAGCTCTGAGCCAGGGAAGCTCAGCCGGAAATCCGGTGATTTATGCCGATGTACCCGATATGTCGATGATTCGGGTAGGAGATACCTATTATATGAGTAGTACGACCATGCACATGGCTCCGGGAGTCCCCATTATGAAATCGAAAGATCTTGTAAACTGGGAATTGGTGAATTATTGCTATGATATTCTGGCAGATGTGGATGCGCTGAACCTGAATAATGGAAAAAATGCGTATGGAAGCGGAACATGGGCAAGCTGTATTCGCTATCATAATAATATGTATTATGTATCGACATTCTCCAGCACTACCGGGAAGACCTATATATATGCTACGGAAGATATAGAAAAAGGTCCTTGGAAAACAGTCACGTTTACTCCCTCTTATCATGATCATACGGTTTTCTTTGATGATGATGGTCGTATTTATATCATCTGGGGAGGTGGTAAACTGCATATAGCGGAGTTGAAGCCCGATTTATCCGGCATCAAAGAAGGCACTGAACGTATTTTTATAGAGAATGCCAGTGCTCCGTCAGGGGATAATGTCGGTTTGCCCGCCGAGGGTTCACAGTTATTTAAGGTGAATGGGAAGTATTATTTATTTAATATAACCTGGCCGAGGGGAGGAATGCGTACAGTGGTTATTCACCGCGCTGATAATATGAATGGCCCTTGGGAGGGTAGAGTAGCTTTGCAGGATAAAGGTGTGGCTCAAGGAGGCTTGATAGATACGCCTGATGGCAGATGGTTTGCTTATCTTTTCCGTGATAATGGCGCGGTAGGCCGTATTCCTTACCTTGTTCCGGTAAAATGGAAAGATGGCTGGCCCGTTCTTGGAATAAATGGAAAAGTTCCGGAAACATTGGATCTACCGGCAAGTAAAAGCTTAATACCGGGTATTGTAGCTTCGGATGAGTTTATACGCAAGAAAAAAGATGCAGCTTTGCCGCTGGTTTGGCAGTGGAATCACAACCCGGATAATTCTCTTTGGTCGGTTGGTGAACGAAAGGGGTATCTGCGCCTTAAAACCGGACGGGTGGATGCTGATTTCTTGTCTGCACGAAATACATTGACACAGCGAACGGTTGGTCCGGTATGTTCGGGAACCACTTCTATGGATGTATCTAATATGAAAGAGGGAGATTTTGCAGGTCTTGCACTTCTTCAGAAAAAATATGGATTCGTAGGTGTAATGTATGAAAACGGGATAAAGAAGATTGTAATGGTAAGTGCGCAGACTGATAAGCCGGAAGAGGTGGAAAGTCTGCCACTGAACCAGGATACAGTATTCTTGAAAGCCGAATGTAACTTCACGGATAGGAAAGATATGGCAGACTTCTACTATAGCCTGGATGGCAAGAAGTGGATTAAAATAGGTAGTCAGCTTAAAATGGCCTATACCCTCCCACATTTTATGGGGTACCGTTTCGGACTATTCAATTATGCTACCAAGACTTCCGGGGGGTATGTGGACTTTGACTATTTCCGTATCAACGATAAGAAATAAAGCGATTCGTAATTATAAATCGATAATTTATATAGAAATGAGAAAGATGAAATCGACGCTTTCTGTGGGGAAGCGCATCATTTTGTTGTCAGTTTGTATGGCAATATTTTCAGTAACAGGATTTAGCCAGGGAGCTAAAGGTAAAAAGGTGAAGGGTGTTCCGGTATTCTCGCAGGTGGTCTATCAGGGCAATGATCATGTGTACAGTGAGAATACTCTGTTGCCCGGTGAATTCTATAACCCTATTCTGCAGGGTTGCTATCCCGATCCTTCCATAACACGCAAAGGGGATGACTATTTTCTGGTGTGTTCATCATTTGCCATGTTTCCCGGTGTGCCTATCTTCCACTCGAAAGATTTGGTGAACTGGACGCAGATCGGCCATGTGCTGGACCGTACTTCACAGTTGAAGGTACATGATACGGGTATCAGTGCCGGTGTGTATGCTCCGGCCATCAAGTATAACCCCAATAATGATACTTTCTATATGATTACCACTCAGTTTGCAGGGGGATTCGGGAATATCATTGTAAAATCGAAAGATCCTTTCAAAGGATGGAGTGATCCTATCCAATTGAATTTTGACGGTATCGACCCCTCTATCTTTTTTGATGATAACGGCAAGGCGTATGTGGTTCATAACGATGGACCGAAGCGTGGTGAAGAACTCTATAACGGACACCGTGTGATTAAAATCTGGGAGTATGATGTGGAAAACGATCAGGTGATTCCCGGTACGGATCAGGTAATTGTGAATGGTGGTGTAGATTTGTCCAAGAAACCTATCTGGATTGAAGCTCCGCATATCTATAAAAAGAACGGACGCTACTATCTGATGTGTGCCGAAGGTGGTACTGGAGACTGGCATAGTGAAGTTATCTTTGTGAGCGATAGTCCGAAAGGTCCCTTTATTCCGGCTTCCAATAATCCTATCCTGAGTCAGAGATATTTGGATCATAACCGGAAGAATATGGTAGATTGGGCGGGACATGCCGATTTAGTAGAAGGTCCTGATGGTAAATATTATGGTGTATTCCTGGCTATCCGTCCGAATGAGAAGGGCAGAGTGAACATTGGCCGTGAAACGTTTATCCTGCCGGTTGACTGGTCGGGGGAATTCCCTGTCTTTGAAAACGGATTGATACCGATGGAGCCGAAGTTGAAAACACCTAAAGGAGTAGAGAACAAAACCGGACAAGATGGTTACTTCCCCAATGGCAATTTTACCTTTACTGAAAATTTCACATCTCCACAACTGGATTATCGTTGGATTGGTTTGAGAGGTCCTCGTGAAGAGTTCATTTCAGTACTGAAAGACGGAGGATTGCAGATTACTCCTTTCCCGGTGAACATAAAAGAGGTGAAGCCTACTTCAACTCTCTTCTACAGACAGCAACATAATAACTTCTCGTTTACTACTACATTGCAGTATGTCCCGAAGACAGAGAAAGATCTGGCAGGTATCACTTGCGTACAGAGTGAAAAATTCAATTATGTCTTTGGCTTGACAAAAAAGGATAAAGATTTCTATATGGTGCTGGAAAGAACAGTAAGAGGTAAATCCGGACTTGTTGCAAGTGCGAAAGTAGATGTGAAGAATCCTATTCAACTGCAAGTAAAGGGTGAGGGAGATGGCTATGATTTTTATTATTCAACGGATGGAATCAACTTCGTACAGTTGGGAAATACCGTGCCCGGTGATATTCTTTCAACGAATGTGGCAGGCGGTTTCACCGGTTGTCTGATAGGTTTGTATGCTACTTCTGCGAATGACACTCAGGTGAAAATCTAAAGGATGCGTATGCTGATCATTTCACTATAGGATGTTCTATGATGAAAAGGTGATTGGGTATTAAAGGAAGTGTTGTCTGAGAGAGTGAGGATTCATATTCATACGCCTTTAAATAAAGGCGTTGATGCTGTTTATTATATACTCTGTCTCTTCATTCGTGAGTAATGGAGAGATGGGGAGACTTAACTCCTCATTATGGATACGTTCTGTAATGGGGAGTTGTTGCATTCCATATTCTTTTCTCAACGCTTCCTGGCGATGAGGTGGAATGGGATAATGAATCTGGGTAGAAATACCGCATTGGGTCAGATAACGTTGCAATTCATCCCGGCGGGGAGAAAAGACGGGAAAGATGTGGAAGACATTGGCTTCATCGATGTAATCCGTATGGACAGTACTTTGTAATCCCAAGCGTTGCCAGTCAATGTTTTCTTTATAGGATTGTGCTATCTCCCTTCTCCGGGCATTATCTTTATCTAAGCGGGATAACTTTATGGAAAGAACCGCCGCTTGCAACTCATCCAGTCGGCTGTTTATGCCCTGGTACAAATGAACATATTTTTCTGTGGAACCGTAATTGGCAATGGAACGTGCGGTGGTGGCAAGTTCGGCATCATGGGTGGTTATAGCACCGCCGTCTCCCATGGCACCC
>USSR01000491.1 GCA_900557355.1 uncultured Bacteroides sp. | reverse complement strand
GCTGGGGGGGTAAAAAATGCATTATACATGGAAACCTTAGTGAAGAACTACTCTGCCATGATGAATAAATATGATCCGGAAGAAAAAATAGCATTAGTCGTAGACGAATGGGGTATCTGGACAGATGTAGAGCCAGGCACCAATCCGGGCTTCCTGTATCAGCAGAACACCATGCGCGATGCCCTTATTGCCGCCTCTACCCTGAATATTTTCAACAATCATTCCAACCGGATACGCATGGCCAATCTGGCACAAGCTATCAATGTACTGCAAGCCTTGATCTTGACAGATAAGGAAAAGATGTTGCTGACCCCCACCTATCATATATTCAAGATGTATAAAGTACATCAGGAAGCCAACCTGTTGGAATCCAGTGTCAGCGTCAACGACTATCAATATGGTAATGAAAGTATTCCTGGGGTCAATGTCTCGGCATCTAAGGATAAAAACGGAAAGATACACGTTTCTGTAGTAAACCTGAACCCTAAGAAAGCAGTACCCGCCAATGTCATTCTGAACGGCTACAATGCTAAACAAATAAAAGGAGAGGTTTTGACTTCCGCTTCATACACAGATTATAATTCTTTCGATAAGCCCGACAAGATTGCAATGAAAGAATATAAAGACTTCAAAAAGGAAAGTAACGGCAATATCAGTATGAAACTGCCTCCATTAAGCATTGTAACATTAGAAATACAATAAGTTTTCAAATAAAATAAGAATAGAAAGATTGTTTTTAAACTACTCAGGTCATTGAGAAATAGAATTTTTCAATGACCTGAGTTTCTTTTATCACTGCTTCACATGACTCTTAGCAAAGTCTTTCGGCAGCACCCCAAACTGCTTTTGGAAGCTCTTTGAGAAGTACGACAACGAGCGTATTCCCACAATCATACAGATTTCATTAATCCTGTACTCCCCTTCCAGCAACAACTCAGCAGCTTTTTTCAAGCGGATGATACGAATAAAGTCACCGGGAGTCAATTCCGTAATCCCCTTTAGTTTCCGGTGCAGACTGGTACGACTCATATTCACTTCCCGTGCCAAATCATCAATATTAAACGTATCATCATCCAGATTCTGCCTGATAATTTCCGTCAGTTTATTCAGGAAGTCCTCATCCGCTTTATTCTGTGCCATACTATTGGTAACAATATACGGACTATTAACAAAGTTCTGCCGGAGTTTACTTCTGTTTTCCAGCAAATTCTTAATCTGAACCAATAGATGAGGCATCGCAAAAGGCTTCTCCATATACGCATCCGCCCCACTATTCAACCCTTCAATCTTATTGTTTAGTGTAGTCTTAGCCGTCAGCAGAATAATAGGAATATGGCAGGTTTCAAGGTTTGATTTAATCTCATTACACAGTTCCAGTCCATCTTTCAACGGCATCATGATATCCGAAACAATGAGATTTACAATATCTCCCTTGAGTACCTCCATCGCCTCCTCTCCATTATTGGCAGTGAGCACCTTGTAATATCTGCTCAACTGGACAGACAGGAAAGATTGGAGCTCTTCATTATCCTCAACCACCAGTATGGTTTCCTTAGCAGAGAAAGAATCTTCAAGTACCACAGTCGAAATATTCTCTCCGTCAGTTATTGCATCTTCAATCAAAACATCTTCCTCGGTCTGTTGAGCATCAGCCGATGCATTGGTAGGTATTTCCACTACAAAGGAAGTATCTTCCGCCTCTTCATCCAGATACAACTGTCCGTTATGCAGCTGCACCAACGAAGATGCCAACGTAAGTCCGATACCCGAACCCGGTTGCGTAGGATGAGCCCCTTTTATCTGGAAGAAAGCTTCGAAAATACGTTCCCGCATATCCGGTGGAATGGGCGTACCGTCATTCTTCACAGTAATCCGGAAAATGCGGTCATCCTCACTCACCGACAGTATGGCTTTAATGTATGTAGATGAATATTTAATAGCATTATTAAACAGATTACTGCACACCTTCGTTACCGCTTCTTCGTCCACCAGTGCCATCACTGCATGATCGGGACATTCCAGTATCATCTCCAGCTTCTTCCGCTTACCTGTCGGGACGAAACGATTGAATGTATTAGCCACCAATACATTGATATTCCGTACCTTCAGAGACAACGTAAACGCTTTAGACTCTATCTTACGGAAATCCAGCAACTGATTCACCAACACCAGCAACCGATCTGTGTTCCGTTCCATTGTTATCAGGTTCTCTTTCGTTTCATGCTCATCCGGATGGGAGGTCAGAATATAATCGAGAGGCGCCTTGATCAATGTAATCGGAGTTCGTATCTCATGCGCAACATTCGTAAAGAAGTCTATTTTAGCCTTATATATTTCCTCTTTCTTCTGCTGTTCCTGATGAGCCATTTTCTCATCTACCTGCCTCTTCTTCTTCCGTACATAAAATCGGATGACACCGAAAGACATACCCAGAATCAGCAAGGTATATAGTGCGTAAGCCCAAGAGGTCCGCCACAGCGGAGGAATAATATTGATATTCACTACAGTATTCGTATCACTCCAATCATGGCCATCCCTCGAGTATTTGATATGAAGTATATAATCACCGGGAGGAATACTGTTATACGCTATTCTAAAGACATTGTCCACGTAATTCCATTTCTTATCAATCCCCTCCAGCATATAAGCATACTTCCCGTTTCCTTCGGTTGAATAATTCAATGCAGAGAAGCTGAAGCTGAAAGTAGCCTGGTCATAATTCAGGTTAATTGTATTTGCATACGGTATGGCCTTATCCAATACATGATCGGAAGTTCCTACCTGAACCTCCTGATTAAATATATAGAATCCTGTCAGGACGACGGAATACTTGTTTTCATTCGGATGGAAGTTCTTGGGATTGAAAGCTACAAAACCGTCTATACTGCCAAAATATAGTGTTCCATCTTCAGTCTTGATACCGGAATTGTAATTGAACTGCTTACTCCGCAATCCATTAGGAAGATTATACAGCGCCTCAACACTCATCGTTTCAGGATTGAAGTTCACTAACCCGTTACTGGTACTCAACCAGAAATGCTGATGATCATCTTCCAGAATCTTGTACACCACATTGCTGGGAAGTCCTTGTTTCGTAGTGATACGCGTAAAAGTATCATCCATCTCATTGTAACGGCAGAATCCACCGTCCTCGGATGCAAACCACAAGCGCTTTTTGCTATCTTCAAAAACACAGGTAATCCGGTCGTAACAAAGACTGTTAGGATTCTTCACATCATGGCGGAACCTCTTTATTTCCTTGGTATCTGGATTATATCTGACTACCCCAAGATTGTAAGTAGTAAACCAGATATCTCCGTTCTTATCCTCCAGGATATCACTGATGAACATGCCATTCATAGGCATGAATACCTTGAAACCATCTATTTCGGGCACATACGTATAAAGTTCCGTAGTCGAACTCACCCAGGTAGTATTCCGGCTATCCGTATAAATGGCAAATATATCATTATTGAGGATCGAATTTGGGCGTCCATCCTTCTCGTAATGCCTGCAATGGTTTGTTTTTAAATCCAGTACATCTATTCCTTTAGTAAAGGTTCCGATCCATAACTTATCACCTACCAGATTCAGACATTGAATATTCGTAAAAGAAATATTCATCGGTTTAGTCTTATCGGATATATGTGTAAACAGCCCGGTATGGGTATCGTAGTAGTTCAACCCGTTATCTTCCGTGGCAATCCACAAATTACCCTTCCGGTCACTCACAAACTCCCTGACTCTGTAACCGCTAATAGAGTTTTTATAGGCAATGGGATAGAAGTTCTCAAAATAAGAATACTGCTTAGGAATATAGTCCACACCGCCAAAGTAACTTCCAACCCAAATCCCCCCTTCCCTATCTTTAAAAAGGGCATAAATGGCATTATCAGAAATAGACAAATCATTGTATGCTTCATAAGTGATATGCTGAACCGAGCCTCCTTTCAAGACGTAAATGCCACTTTCTGCACCTACCCAATATTCATCTTTTGAAATCTTTTCAATATGCCGCACATAAATATCAGAATTTCGCGACTCATCAATTTGGAGTTTTTTAGATTCTCCGGTTTCTTTATTGATAAGAAACAATCCTTTATCCAGAGTACCCAAAAGTATATACTGCTCCTTATAAGCACAGATAGCGGTAGGAGTATTGTCATTCCGCGCTAAAAAGGTTGTTTTATCTCCATCGATATCATATTTGATAACCCCTATATCGGGAAAAGCAAGATAAGCAGTTCCATCTTCATCCAAAAATAGCGCCCGGGGGGCATAAGCTGTGTAGGGTGCAAACCGATCATGCATATTATAAAGTTTGTCCTCCGATGGCTGGTAAATGAATAGTCCGTCACCGGAAAGTATCCATACCCTATCCGACTTATCAATATAAATCTTATTGATAAATCCGTCTACCCTTTCCTGCTTATCTGTTTGCTTATTGAAATTCGAGAAAGTCTCCGTAAAAGGATCATAAAGAGAAATCCCTTTATCCGTGGCAATCCATAAGGTTTTGTCCTTATCTTCAGTGATACAGTATATCATACTGTTCCGAAGTTCATTAATAGAGTCACCACGTTGGTAGACTTTAAAGTCATGCCCATCGAACCTGTTCAGGCCGTTCTTGGTTCCCACCCAGATAAACCCTTTACTGTCCTGAAACAAGCACATTACCGTATTATGTGACAAACCGGAATTATTGTTATAATGCTTAATCTGTTGTGCCCAAAGGTTCCCCAAACAGAATATCCCCAAGAATAATATTAGTATAATCTTTCTCATAAGAATATGTTTTTCATGTAGCTCGAACTACTGATGCAAATTTAGGAATTAAAATCAATTCCGGCATAAGAAGAGCATAGAATAAAGGCCAAAAGGCCCATTCTGGTCGAAAAACGCTAAAAATGGCAAAATAGTATCTTTTCAGAACCTCCTGCCCCTTCTCATTAATATATAGAATGAGTGAAAAGTGTCATTTTTTGGTGTTGTACTGCCAAGGCTTTGGGCTAATCTTCAGTATGTTTGCAGCCGGCAGAGTTAGATTTGTTAATCACTAAATTTATGTAGTTATGCAAAACTGTAAAACCAAAAGAGAAGTAATAAAAATGGTGCTGGATGGTCAAAAACCTCCTTATGTACCTTGGTCTTTCAAATTTACGCAGGAGCCCAAAGAACAACTGCAAAAGTACTACGGTGTAGAAGATCTGGACGTAGTATTAGGTAACCATGTTCTTCAGTTAGGTAGCGATATCGGTTTCTTCGAATACCTGGGCAATGAGCTGTATCAAGATGTATTTAAAGTAGTATGGGATCGTAGCATCGACAAAGACATCGGTGACGTAAAAAGTATCGTACTACCGGAACCTACCCTGGAGGGATATACATTCCCCGACCCGTTGGATCCGGTAGTACGATACTTTT